>NZ_JBEYFS010000132.1:0-32151 GCF_040634475.1 Streptomyces sp. NPDC007095 | reverse complement strand
GGCGCGTCACGGCATCCGCGTCGTTGCTCTGGCGCGTCACGGCATCCGCGTCGTTGCTCTGGCGCGTTACGGCATCCGCGTCGTTGCTCTGGCGCGTTACGGCATCCGCGTCGTTGCTCTGGCGCGTTACGGCATCCGCGGCGCGGGGCCCGTGCTGCGGCGTACGACGAGCCGGACCGGCTCGATGTGATCGATCCGGGGCCTCGCCGAACCGTCGATGCGAGACAGCAGCAGCTGGAGCGAACGTCGGCCTGTCGCGGCGAAGTCGGTACGCACGGTCGTCAGCGGGGGCAGCATGTGGGCGGCCTCGGGGATGTCGTCGTAGCCGACGACGCTGACGTCGTGCGGAACGCGCCGCCCGGCCTCGTGCAGGGCGCGCAGCACGCCGAGCGCCATCTGGTCGTTGGAGGCGAACACCGCCGTGACCTCGGCAAGCCCGGCCAGCCGGCGGCCCAGCGCGTACCCGGAGTCCGCGCTCCAGTCGCCGATGAGCGGCTCGGGGACGTCGGCCCCCGCCGCCCGAAGGGTGTCGCGCCACGCCTCCAGGCGGCGCTCGGCGGACAGCCAGCCCGTGGGGCCCGCGATGTGGTGAACCGTGCCGTGGCCGAGCTCGAGCAGGTGCTCGGTGGCCTGGCGCGCCCCGTCGCGGGAGTCCGCGGTGACGTAGGACGCGTCGTCCCCGAGGTCGTTCTCCAGGACCATCAGGGGGACGTCGAGCGCCGCCTCCGCCAGAGCCCTGCCCACCCAGCGCTGCGGTGCGATGGCGAGCAGACCGTCCGCCCCCTCGGCCGACAGCGTGTGCACGGCGCGCACCAGGGTGTCCCGGTCGGCCGTGTCGAGGGCGATGGAGCTGACCAGATAACCGGCCTCCTGGGCGGCCGAGTTGATCGCGGTCAGGATGGAGGCGGGCCCGTAGCGCGCCGCGTCGAACGAGATCACCCCGAGCATCCGCGTCCTGCCACTGGCCAGGGAACGCGCGCTGCGGCTCGGCCGGTAGCCGAGCGTGCGCATGGCGGTCACGACCGCCTCCCGGGTCTCGGGCCGCACCGCGGGACTGTCGTTGAGCACCCGGGAGACCGTCTGTTTCGAGACACCGGCCAGCCGGGCCACGTCGTCCATCACCGGGCGCGCCCCCGCGAAGCTGCGCCGGCTGCGTCCCTTGGGGCCCTCGGTTCCCTGGGGGACGGCGCCGTCCGTGGCACCTCGGGTCATGGGGGCGCGTCCTCCGACGTCTCGGCGGTGGTCTGTCCCGATCCGCCCGGCAGGCCCACAGGATAGGCCCGCCGGGCCCGCCTCTCCTTCGTCAGCCCGCCCGGACCGCCCAGGCGCGGCTGGTCCCCCACTCGACGCGCCACACCGCCGCCCGTCCCGTGACGTCACCCGCCCGCTCGGGCAGATACACCGGAGCGTCGGCGGCCAGGGGCAGTAACAGCAGCCGCAGCCCATGGTTGCGCGGGGCCGCCGCGGGGAGCCGGTCCAGGCCGATGTCCCAGACGCGTCCGGAGAAGAACTGGTCGGCGACGAGGGTGTCTCCGACGTACGCGCGGGCCACGTCGCCGGTCCAGTGGACGCGCAGGACGGTGCCGGACGGCCGGTGCGGGAGGTCGTCCGGCAGCTTGACGTGGTACTCGGCCGCGGAGACGGCGAAGTGTTCGTCCGCCGGGGCGCTCGCCCGGCCCAGGGGACCGGTCGCGGTCTTGGGTGGCGGGCCCGCGGGGCGCACGAGGGTGGCGGCGGGCGCGATGTCCCCGTCGGCCCATTCCTCGGTCGTCCAGCGGGTGAACACGCCGTCGGCCGTCGCCGACAGGGGTGCCCCGGCCACCGTCAACGGCCGTGCGGGCGTGGGCAGTACGGCGAAGGAGGGTCGCGACGCGGAGCTGTGCACGCGCAGTTCGTCCTGGTCGAAAACGACACTGTCCGGGGAGAGGACCAGCCGCTCGGCGCCCCATGCCGTACCCCGGTAGGCGGTGCGCGCGGTGGTGGCGTCGAGGACGAGCAGGCCCGTGTCGTTCCCGTCCGCGGTCCTCACCTGGACGAGGGCGTCGGTGCCGGGACGCAGACCGGTGATCAGAACACGGCCGTCGGCCTTGTCGACCGCTCCGGAGGGCGTGTCGACGGACGTGACCGTGCCCGCGTCCAGGGCGAGTTCGACCGGAACGCCGTCGGTGGCGGCCAGCACCAGGACCGTACGCCCGTCGTCCTGGACCCGGCACACCGGCTGGGCGGTGGCCCAGTCGAGCCGTAGACCGGCGACGTTCAGACGCAGCGGCCAGCAGAAGTACGCGCCGGTCGGGACGGTGATCGGGGCGCTGGGCAACGTCAGAGCGGGAGCGTCGGGAAAGTCGACCGTGAAGCTTGTGGCGGGGTGGGCCGGCAGTGGTTCGTGCGGCTGGTGGTTGTTGACGAACAGGAAGCCGGAGGTGCCGTCGCCGCGCACGGCCCAGCGCAGGGTGTCCCGGTCGGACTGGGAGGCGGGCTGCCGCTCGGGAAGGACGGACTCCATGGGGGCGATCAGGTCGCCGAAGTCGGCCAGCAGCAGGTGCTGGAGGCGCAGTGCGTGGTACGAGGGCCGGACCTGGCCGTACTCGCCCAGCGGTGCCTGGAAGTCGTAGGTGAGGACGGGCAGGTCGTTGGGGTAGCCGGTGGCGTGGGACTCCTGGAGGGCGGTGAGTTCACCGGCCGGGTTCGTACCGCCGTGGAACATGTAGTAGCCCTGCCAGACCGAACCGCAGCCGATCTTGGTGAGGCCGAGCGCGCCGATGTCGTCGGGCTCGACGCGCGGCCTGCGGTGGTAGGCGACGGCCATGCCGCCGCCGAGCTCGCAGGTGGCCCAGGGAAAGCGGTCCGTGGGCGCGGGGTCGCCGCCGCGTACGGTCGTCGGGCGCAGGTCGGCGCCGATGCCCTCGTCGTCGCGCTGATGGGTGAAGAAGAAGTGCTTGCGGCAGGTGTCCGGCCAGCCGCCGTCAGCCTCCGTCCAGAACGTCTCGGTGTAGCCGCCGTACAGCGGAAGCAGTTCGTCGGGCGGCAGTTGGACCCCGCCCCAGGCCGTGGACGTCCACAGCGGCGCGCGCAGGCCCGCCTCCTGGGCCATCCGCTTCAGGGTGAGGAGGTGGCCGGGCTGGTCGTAGAGCTCGTTCTCGATCTGGATCGCGACGATCGGACCGCCGTGTGCCCGGTCGAGTCCGCGCAGCTGTTCCGCGATCGCCGTGAACCAGCCGCGTACGGGTTCCAGATAGGCGGGGTCGTCCGTGCGGGGCGCGCGGGTGCGGGCGAGCAGCCAGTCCGGGAAGCCGCCGTTGCGGACCTCCGCGTGGCACCAGGGGCCGATGCGCGGGATGAAGTCCAGGCCGTGCCGGGCGCACAACTCGGCGAAGCGCCGCAGATCGCGGTCGCCGTCGAAGCGGACGCGGCCCTCGATCTCCTCGTGGTGGATCCAGATGACGTAACTGGCGACGACGGTGACCCCGCCCGCCTTCATCTTCAGCAGCTCCTCCTCCCAGTCCCGTGCCGGGTAGCGCGCGTAGTGGAACTCGCCGGAGACCGGGAACCAGGGGCGGCCACCGCGCGTGAGGTAGCGGCTGGTCACCTCGATGGGGTCGGGCGCCCCCGGGGCGTCGGCGAAGGGGAGATGGCCGGTCAGGGGCGGTGCGGCGGGCGCTGGGACGCGCAGGAGATGCGGCATCGGGACTTCTCCGGTCCGGGTTGGGGGGAGGGCGTCGACTTCGTGCGGGTGCGGGTGCGGGTGCGGTGCAATCCGGTGCGGGCGCGATGGGTGCGTTCGCCCGTTCCCGTTCTCGTTCTCGACCTGGGCTTGGGAGCGTTCCCAGACCCAGTGATGTTATCGGTAACATGGCGCGCGTCAAGGGACTTTGGGGCGATGGCGGAACGGCCCCGGAACGCCGTGGTCCGCGTCACCGCCTGACCTCCCGCGGGCCGGGCGACGCCCTCGGAAACACCGGGGCCAAATGGCGTTCCGCCTGTTCCGGAGGCGTTCACGGCGAGGCCACGCCCGTGTCCCCGCGGCCTGGCTGAGTGGTTCCAGCAAGTGAATCGCTCGGAGGCACCGGAGGGTCGCCCCATGGCCGGAACCGAACCCGTATCCGCCGCCGTCAACCGTCGTCGATTTCTGCTCGCCTCAGGCGCCACGGCAGCGGCCGGCGTCGCCGGTACCAGCGCGGGGGCGCTCCTGCCGCGCCAGCGCCGGCACCCCGCCGTCGAGCCCGCCGCACGGAGCGTCGTCCAGCGGCCGCCCCGCAGCACCCCGCGGGCGGCGCCGTACGCCGTGACCACCCTGGAGACGACGGCCCGCCTCGGCGGCAGCCCCCACACCGGCACCTACCGGCGGCTGGTCTCTGGCCCCGGCTGGCCCCTGGTCGTCCGTAAGGAGCTCGCCACGCCCGGCGCCGGGCGTCAAAACCGGCGCACCCCGCTCGCGTGCTTCGTACAGTTCACCGACCTCCATCTCGCCGACGTACAGAACCCGCTGCGCACCGAGTTCCTGCGCTCGCGCGGAGCCTCGTCGTGGCGGGCGCAGGAGGCGCTGACGGTGGCCGGGGCGGTCGTGCTCGTCGAGCAGGTGAACGCGCTCGGCGGAGGGCCGAACACGAGGCTGCGCCCCGCCTTCGTGATGACGACGGGCGACAACGTCGACAACAACTCCGCGATCGAGCTGGAGTGGTTCCTGACCGTGATGAGCGGCGGCCGGATCACGCCGAACACCGGCGACCCGCGGGCGTACGAAGGCGCCCAGAACTCCGGTCTCCCCCTGTACTGGCACCCCGGGGACCCCCACCTGCGCGATCTGGACAAGCGGCGCGGGCTGCCCCTGATCCCCGGTTTCCTCGACGCGGCCACCCGCCCGATCACCAGCCCGGGGCTGCGCATCCCCTGGTACTCCACGGTCGGCAACCACGACGATCTGCCCGGCGGTTGTCTGTCGCCCGCGCTGAACGACTTCGCCGTCGGCTCCCGCAAACTGCTGTCGGTACCCGCCGCGGACGCGGCCGCCTACGCCAAGGCGCTCGGGTCGGGCGACGATCCGAAGAGCGAGGTGCTCAAGGCGATCCTGACGAGGAACGCGGCCTCGGCGCGGACCGTGACCGCCGACGAGCGGCGCCGGCTGTGCACCCCGCACGACTATCTGGCCGCCCATCTCGACCCCGCCCACGCCGGTGCCGGTCCGGTCGGCCACGGCTACACCCAGGACAACCTGGACGGCGAGCGGATGTACTACTCCTTCAAGGTGGCCGAGAACGTCCTCGGCATCAGCATCGACACGACGTACCGCAGCGGCCACTACGAGGGTTCACTCGGCAGCGACCAACTCCGCTGGCTGGAAAGGACCCTGGCCGCGCACAGCTCCCGGTCCTACGACACGGACGGCCGGCTCGTCCGCAACACCGGGGCCGACGACGCCCACATCCTGGTCTTCAGCCACCACCACAGCCCCAGCATGACCCGCCGTCCCGACGCCGCCCGCACGGACGAGCCGCGTCACGACGGAGCCGAGGTCATCGCCCTGCTCAGCCGGTTCCCGAACGTGGTGGCCTGGATCAACGGCCACAGTCACGTCAACCGGATCACGCCGCACCCGCACGCGACGCCCGCCCGCTCGTTCTGGGAGGTCAACACCGCTTCCCACGTGGACTATCCGCACCACGCCCGGCTGATCGAGCTGACCGACAACGGGGACGGGACGGTGTCCTTGTTCACCACTCTCGTCGAGTCCGCCGCGCCGCACCGCACCGCCCCGGACTTCGACGACCTGTCGGCGGTGGGACTCGCCTCCCTGTACCGGGAAGTGGCCTACAACGCTCCGGGCCTTGCCGAGAGCATGAAGGGCGGCGTCCAGGAGGGCTGGGCGGGCGGTGCCGGGGACCGCAACGCGGAACTGGTGGTGGCGGGCGGGCCGGCGGCGGCGTAAACCGTCCTTGCCGTGATTCCTTCGGTTGTTGTCGGGGTGCCGGCGGTTCCTGTTCATTTCATTGACACGAGTCACCGGCGGTCATAGTTTTCGCGCCGTACCCGTGCTGTGTGACGGCGTGTCATGTTCGGGCTGGGGCCTGGTGTGTTCAAGGGCCGAACGTGGGCGTTGTCGTCGGCGCGCGTACCTGCGGTTCACGACGACGTGCCCGCGCACCGAAGGAGTGACGGCTCATGTCCCACACCTTTTCCCGGCGTTCGACCCTGCGTCTGCTGGGCGGCGCCATCGCGGTCGCCGCGGCGGCCACCACCGCCACCGGCCCCGTTCCGCTCGCCCGGGCGGAGTCCAGATCCGGCGCCGGCCCCCGCGTAGAGGGTTTGATAGTCAAACTTACTCTCGATGAGAAGATCTCCCTGCTGCACGGCGCCACCGACCCCGCCTCGCTCGGCCAGGCCGGGTACACACCCGGAGTACCCCGCCTCGGCATCCCCCCGCTCCGTCTCGCCGACGGCCCCGCCGGAGTCCGCGTCACCCGGCACGCCACCGCCCTGCCCGCCCCGGTGCTTCTCGCCTCCGCCTTCGACCCCGGCCTGGCCCGCCGCTACGGGCAGGTCATCGGACGCGAGGGCCGCGCCCTCGGCCAGGACGTGCTGCTCTCCCCGATGGTCAACCTCGTCCGCACCCCGTACGCGGGCCGCAACTTCGAGACCTTCAGCGAGGACCCGCTGCTCGCCGGCGACCTGGTCGCGGCCGAGATCCGCGGCATCCAGGGCGAGGGCCTCATCGCGACCGTCAAGCACTTCGCGCTGAACAACCAGGAGCAGGACCGCATGTCCATCGACGTGCGGGTCGACGAGCAGACCATGCACGAGGTCGAACTGCGCGGCTTCGAGGCGGCCGTCGCCGCCCGCACCGGCGCGGTCATGGGGGCGTACAACAAGGTCAACGGCACCTTCGCCTGCGAGAACAAGACGCTCCTCACCGACATCCTGCGCGAGCGGTGGGGCTTCGGCGGCTGGGTGATGACCGACTGGTTCGCGGCCCACAGCACCGTCACCGCCCTCACCGCGGGCCTCGACATGGAGATGCCGGACGGTACGTACTTCGGGGCCGCCCTGAAGACGGCCGTGCAGAGCGGCGCCGTGGCCGAGTCCTACGTCGACCGGGCCGTACGCCGCGTCCTCGCCGTGATGGACCGCTTCGGGCTGCTCGACGGCAGCGTTCCGCCCCGTCCCGCCCGCGACCCGAAGGCGGGCGCGGCCGTCGCCCTGGAGGTCGCCAAGGCGGGCGCGACGCTCCTGCGCAACAAGCGCCACGCACTGCCCCTGACCGGCGCCGCCGCCCGCAGCATCGCCGTCGTCGGCCCCACCGGCTCCCTGCCGTTCGTCAGCGGCGGCGGCAGCGCGCACGTAGTCCCGGACCACGCCGACAGCCCGCTCGACGCCATCCGCTCCCGCGCGGGAGGCGGCGCCCGGGTGTCGTACGCGCTCGGCGAGGACCTCTTCGGCAAGGCCATCCCGAGCGCGGCGCTGACCTCGGGCATCGACACCGAGGGCCAGAACGTCCCCGCCGGAGGTGCCTGGACGTACACGGGGACGCTCACCGTCGCGGACGCCGACGAGTGGACCTTCGTCATCCACTACTCGGGCATCCGGCCCACGGTGCTCGTCGACGGCGTCGAACTCTTCCCGCCGCTGCCCGGCTACGGCGAGTACTTCAGCGGCGGTCTGGTCTCCGTGGCGCCCGACGGACTCGCCGTCCGCCGCAAGGCCCTCGGCCTCGCGAAGGGCAAGCACCAGGTCTCCATCACCGCCCAGGGCGCCGACACGGGACAACTCTTCCGGCTGCGGCGAGTCACCGGGGCGACCCGCGCCCAGGACGTCGCCGAGGCTGTGGACGCCGCGCGCGCCGCCCACAGCGTCGTCCTCTTCGCCTACGAGGACGCCACCGAGGGCCTGGACCGCGGCACCCTCGCGCTGCCCGGCAACCAGGAGCAGCTGATCAAGGCCGTCGCGGCGGCCAACCCCCGGACGGCCGTCGTCCTCAACACCTCCTCCTCGACCTCGATGCCCTGGCTGGACGACACGGCCGCCGTGCTCCAGATGTACTACCCGGGCCAGGAGGGCGCGGCCGCCACCGCCGCCGTCCTGTTCGGCGACTGCGATCCCGGCGGCCGGCTCACCCAGTCCTTCGCGGTCGACGACGTCCACCACCCGGTCGCCGGCGACCCGCACCGCTACCCCGGCGTGAACGGCACCGAGGAGTACTCGGAGGGGATCCATGTGGGCTACCGCTGGTACGACGCGCAGGGCGTGCGCCCGCTGTTCCCCTTCGGGCACGGACTCTCGTACACCTCGTTCGCGTACGAGGACCTGCGGGTCCGGGGGAGCGAGGTCGGCTTCACCGTGCGCAACACGGGGCGGCGCGAAGGCGTCGAGGTGGCGCAGGTCTACCTGGGGCCGTCGCCCGATCTCCGGCTCGACCAGGCCGTACGAGTGCTGGCCGGGTACCGGCGGCTCGTGCTGCGGGCGGGGGAGCGGCGACGGGTGACGGTGCGCCTCGACCGGCGCACGCTGTCGTCCTGGGACGCCGGGCGGCACGACTGGGTCCTCGGCACCGGGCGGCGCGCGGTATGGGTGGGGTCGTCGTCGCGGGACCTGCGGCTGCGCGGCAGTGTGGAGGTGGGCGCGTGAACTGGGGGCGGATCGTCCGATCCGGCCGCCTGCGCACACTGCTGGTGGGGGCGACGGTCTTCGCCGCCGCGCTCGTCGCACCGGCCCCGACCCCGGCGCACGCCGCGCAGGGCCCGACCGTCGTACGCACCGCCGCCGGCCTGGTCCGGGGCGAAGTCACCGCCGAGGGACGCCAGTTCCTCGGCATCCCGTACGCACAGCCGCCCGTCGGCGCTCTCCGCTGGAGGAACCCGGAGCCGGTCGCACCCTGGCGCGGTGTGCGCACCGTACGGGACTTCGGCAACCGGTGTGTGCAGACGGCCAGTTGGGACCCCGGCTACGAGCGGCCCAGTCACACCGAGGACTGCCTCGACCTCAATGTGTACGTCCCCGAAGGCGCCGGAAGCCGGCCGGTGATGGTCTGGCTGCACGGCGGCGGGCTCACCGCGGGCGCGGGCGAGGACATCGTGCCCGACACCTTCGCCCGGCAGACCGGCACGGTCGTCGTGACCGTCAACTACCGCCTCGGCGCCATGGGATTCCTCGCCACGGCCGGCCTGGACGGCGAGACGCGCGACGGGGTCTCGGGCAACTTCGGCATGCTCGACCAACAGGCCGCACTGCGCTGGGTGCGCGCCGACATAGGCCGCTTCGGCGGCGATCCGGGCCGCGTCACCGTCGCGGGCGAGTCGGCGGGCGGCCGCTCGGTCTGCACCCAGCTGGCCTCTCCGGCCTCGAAGGGCCTGTACCGGGCGGGGATCGTCGAGAGCGGCGCGTACGGGAACTGCGCGGCGCGCACCCACGAGGCGGCCGTGGCCGCAGGCGCGGCCTTCGCACGGAAGGTGGGCTGCGCCGATCTGTCGGCGGCGTGTCTGCGCGGCAAGTCGTCCGCGGAGATCCTCGCCGCCCAGGGCGGATTCGACTGGGGGCCCGTCGTGGGCGGCGCGTTCCTGCCGGTACAGCCCTTCGAGGCGTACGCGAAGGGGGCCGCGGCCCGGGTCCCCGTACTGAACGGGGCGAACGAGGACGAGGGGCGGCTGTTCGCGTTCGCCCGGTTCGACAACGCCGGCACCCCGCTCACCGCCGAGCGGTACCCGGCGGTCGTGAAGGAGGCCTGGGGCACCGATCCGGGCGAGCGGGTGCTCGAGCGCTACCCGCTCGACGGTTACCCGTCGCCGACTCTCGCCTACGCCACCGCCTTCGGTGACTACCTAATGGCGTGTCCGGCGCTGCGGCTCGACGCGGTGCTCGCCGGACGCGGGCCCGTGTACGCGTACGAGTTCGCCGACCGCACCTCGCCGCCGTTCGCCTCGCTGCGCGATCTCCACACGGGCTTCGGCTTCGGGGCGACCCATGTGAACGAGGTGCAGTACCTCTTCAAGCATTTCGGGCTCACCACGCCGCTGAACGCGGAGCAGCGGGTGCTGTCGCGGCAGATGATCCAGTACTGGGGGTCCTTCGTCAGGGGCGGGGTGCCGCGTGCCGACGGGCAGCCCGCGATGCCCGGCGGAGCAGGTCCGGTGCTCTCGCTGCGGACCGCCTCCCGGGGCGGAAACGTGGTGAGCACGACCGTCCACCGGGAGCATCGGTGCGACCTGTGGGACGCCGCCGCGCAAGGCTGAGCGGTAGGCTTCCCGGCGTGCGCCCGTCGTCGCGGGCGCACGCCGGGAAGTGTGCGATTCGGGAGGAACCGGCGTTGGACGTCCAGCATTGGCTCGAGACGGTGCCCGCGGTCAGCATCTACGCGCTGGTGGCCCTGGTCATCGGCCTGGAGAGCCTGGGCATCCCGTTGCCCGGCGAGATCATCCTGGTCTCGGCGGCGCTGTTGTCCTCACAGCACTCGGGCATCAACCCCGTCATCCTCGGGGCGTGCGCCAGCATCGGCGCGATCGTCGGCGACTCCATCGGCTATGCCATCGGCCGCAAGGGCGGGCGCCCCCTGCTGGCCTGGCTGGGCGCGAAATTCCCCAAGCACTTCAGCGAGGGGCACGTCGCGACCGCCGAACGGTCCTTCCAGAAGTGGGGCATGTGGGCCGTCTTCTTCGGCCGGTTCATCGCGCTGCTGCGGATCTTCGCGGGGCCGCTCGCGGGTGTGCTGAAGATGCCGTACTGGAAGTTCCTGATCGCCAATGTGCTGGGCGGGATCATCTGGGCCGGGGGCACCACCGCGGTCATCTACTACGTGGGTGTCGTCGCCGAGTCCTGGCTGAAGCGGTTCTCGTGGGTCGGGCTCGTGGTGGCCGTGCTCATCGGGCTTGCCTCGATGCTGATCGTGAAGCGCAAGGCGAAGAAGGCGGCGGCGGAGATCGAGACGGGGGAGCGGGAGCCGGTGACGGCTCCCGAGTAGTTTTCGTTTCGGGTGCGTGCGGGCGGTGTGTGGCTGGGCGCGCCCGCGCGGCGGAGCCGCACAGTGACACGGCCCCGCGCCCTGCGGGGCGCCCCTCAGCCTCCGTGTGCCTGCTTGTGCGTCTTTGCCAGGTCCACGTAGAAGGTGCCGTTCAGGGTGAGGCCCTGGCGTTCCTCCTCCGTCAGGGGGCGCTTGACCTTGGCTGGGACTCCGGCCACCAGGGAGCCCGGCGGGACCTGCATCCCCTGGGGGACCAGGGCCTGAGCCGCCACCAGGGAGCCGGCGCCGATCACCGCGCCGTTGAGGACCGTGGCGCCCATGCCGATCAGGCAGTCGTCCTCGACCGTCGCGCCGTGCAGCACGGCGTTGTGGCCGACCGAGACACGCTCGCCGACCGTGATCGGGAAGCCCGGGTCGACGTGGAGAGTGCAGTTGTCCTGGATGTTGGTGTCGGCGCCGATGACGATCGGACCGAAGTCGGCGCGCAGTACCGCGCCGTACCAGACGCTCGCGCCCGCGTGCAGGGTGACGTCCCCGATCACCACGGACATCGGTGCCGTGAACGCCTCCGGGTCAACCCGCGGGTCCTTGCCGCCGATCCCCATGATCAGCGCCTGCTGCGTCATCAGCGTCTCCTCGTCGTCGTCGGTACAGCGGCACCGTATGCCATCGCTCCCGGCCCCGGTGGGGCGAAGATCACAGCGGTGATCTCTGCTTGGCCCAGGTCGCCCTGAGTACGGTGAGCGGGTGCCCAGCAACAGGAACGTGTTCTCATCATGGCGGCGCCGCCTCGCGCAGCGCGCCGTCCACGCGGGCTGGGCCTGGGTGCAGCGCACGGGTTCGGTGACGGCCGAGCACCCGGGACGGCTGCGCTTCGGCGCGATGGGAACGGGTACCAGACTCGCCTTCCCGCTCGGCACCGTCTTCGGTGAGCCCTGGATCCATCTCGGCGCCCACTGCATCGTCGGCGAACAGGTCACCCTCACCGCCGGTCTGATGCCCGACCTCGACCTCGGCGCCGACCCGATCCTGCGCGTCGGCGACGGTGTCGTGCTCGGTCGCGGCAGCCACGTCATCGCCGACACGACGGTCACGATCGGCAGCGACTGCTACTTCGGGCCGTATGTGTATGTGACGTCCACGAACCACTCGTACGACGATCCGCACGTGCCCATCGGCAAGCAGTGGCCCCGGATGGAGCCGGTGGAGATCGGATCCGGCTGCTGGATCGGCACCGGGGCGGTGATCCTGCCGGGGGCGCGGATCGGGCGGAACGTCGTGGTGGCGGCCGGTGCGGTGGTGCGCGGCGCGGTGCCGGACCACTCGGTCGTGGCGGGGGCTCCCGCCCGGGTCGTACGGCGCTGGGACGCGGTCGACGGCTGGCAGCCGCCGCTGCGGACGCCCGCGCCGGTCCCGATTCCCGACGGGGTGACACCGGAGCAACTGCTCGCGCTGTCGGAGCTGGACGAGGAGACCGTGGAGCGGCTGGCGGAGCTGGACGCCGAGTCGTCCTGAAGCCGGTCGGGACTGATCAGCCGGTGGCCAGCAGTACCGTGCCGACCAGTGCCAGGCCCGCGCCCGCCGCCTGGATTCCGCGCAGCCGTTCGCTGAGGAAGCCGCGTGCGGCCAGGGCCGTGACCACCGGATAGAGCGAGGCGAGGACGGCGGCCACCGTGACCGGGCCGTGCTGGGCGGCGACGGAGTACGTGCCGTTCGCCGCGACGTCCGCGAGGCCGACGAAGGCGAGCGCGGGCAGGGAGGGCCAGGGGAAGCCGCCCTCGGGGAGGGCGGCGGCGCCGCGTCGCACGGAGACGAGGAGCGCCGCGCCACCGGTGGCGACGTTGGTCAGGCGCTGCACGAACAGTGCGAGGAACAGCCCGGTCACCGACGAGGACGCCTCCGCGATCAGCACGAACACCGTGCCGAAGCCGAGCGCGGCGATCAGCGTGAGGAGGACCGCCTGCCGCTGCACGGGGGCGCCTCTCAACTGGGGCCCGCCGGCGAGGGCGACGCCCACGACGGCGACCGCGATGCCCGCCACCTGCGTCGGCCCGGGGCGCTCCCCGAGGAAGAGTCCCACGGTGATGGGGACGGCAACGGCCAGGGAGCCGAGCGGGGAGACGACGCCCATCGGGCCCAGGGCGAGCGCCTTGTAGAAGGAGAGCAGCGCGACGGGTCCCACGAGTCCCGCGGCGAACGCGAACCACAGCTGCGGTCCCGCCGCGCTCCAGCCGCCGGTCACGACCACGATCGCGCCCAGTACCGCCGCCGCGATCGACTGCGAGACGACAACCACGGTGAGCGCGGGCGTACGCCGGGTCAGCAGCCCTCCGCCGAAGTCGGCCAGGCCCCACAGGAGGCTGGTGGCCAGAGCGAAGATCGCTGTCATGGGTCGCCTCGCAGTACAGTTCAGTGAACGATCAGGTGCACCACAGCATAGTTCATTCTATTGAACTCTGTAATCTAGAATATTGGACGCAGACTATTGGACGGAATGTGTCGGATCTCGACCTGCTGACCCAGTCGCTGGCGCGCAACGTCAAGCGCTGGCGCACCGAGCGCGGCTTCACCCTGGACGTGCTCGCCGGCCGCGCCGGAGTCAGCCGCGGGATGCTCATCCAGATCGAGCAGGCCAGGACCAACCCCAGCATCGGTACCGTCGTGAAGATCGGTGACGCGCTCGGCGTCAGCATCACGACCCTCCTCGACTACGAGCAGGGCCCCAAGGTCCGGATCGTCCCGGCCGAGCAGGCCGTACGGCTGTGGCACACGGACGCGGGCAGCTACAACCGCCTTCTCGCGGGCACCGAGGCGCCCGGACCGCTGGAGATGTGGGACTGGCGGCTGATGCCGGGCGACGGCAGTCCCTCGGACCCGCACCCCACGGGAACGGTCGAACTCGTCCATGTCATGGCGGGCGAACTCACCCTCAGCGTCGACGGGACCGACTACCGCGTCCCCGAGGGCGCGAGCGTGTCGTTCGAGGCCAACACCCCCCATACGTACGCCAACCAGGGCGACGTGCCGGTGGAGATGGTCATGGCGGTGTCGGTCCCGTTCGTGCACTGAGACACCCGTCAGGGCGGACCGGAGCGGCTGTTAGCGTGCCGTCATGCGCGCTCCCATCGGACACTTCGACCACGCCACGGCCGCCCCCGACTGCCTCGACGAGCTCACCCGCCCGGTCGCGGACGGCGTACGCCACTGGCGCGGGACCGTCCCCGCCGACCAGATCGTGTACGTCGACACGGACCCCGAGTGGGCCGACACCGCGACCTTCGTCGAGCACTACGGCAAGGAACTGCTGGACCAGTCCGCCAACTGCGTGGTCGTCGCGGGCAAACGCGGCGGCGAGACCACGCTCGCCGCGTGCGTGGTCCTCTCCGCCACCCGGGTCGACGTCAACGGTGCCGTCCGCCGCCAACTCGGCGCCCGCAAGGCCTCGTTCGCCCCGATGGACACCGCCACCGGCGAGAGCGGCATGGAGTACGGCGGAATCACCCCGATCGGGCTGCCGGGCGACTGGCCGGTGCTGGTGGACCCGGCGGTCGTCGAGCTGCCGTACGTCCTGGTGGGCAGCGGCCGGCGGCGCGGGAAGCTGCTGGTACCGGGCAAGGCGTTCGCCGAACTGCCGAACGCGGTGGTGCTGGAGGGGCTGGGCATCGCCTGACCGGTCAGGCGACCATGTGATGCGCCAGCGCCAGGTGCGGGTCCGTCTCGCCCGGCACGGGGGCCGGATCGGCGTGTACGAGGGCCGCGGTCAGCTTCGGTACGGCGTGCAGCAGGGCGTGTTCGGCCTCGACGGCGATCCGGTGTGCCTGTCGCACGCTCGCCTCGCCGTCCACCACGACCGCCACCTCGGCGCGCAGCCGGTGCCCGATCCAGCGCAGCCGCAGCTCACCCACCCCGCGCACGCCGGGGACCTCCCGCAGCGCCCGTTCGGCCGAGTCGACCAACTCCGGGTCCACGGCGTCCATCACGCGCCGGAACACCTCGCGGGCGGCGTCGCGCAGCACCAGCAGGATCGCGGCCGTGATCGCCAAGCCCACCAGTGGGTCGGCCAGTTGCCACCCCAGTGCCGCGCCACCCGCTCCCACCAGCACCGCCAGTGACGTGAAGCCGTCCGTACGGGCATGGAGACCGTCCGCGACGAGGGCGGCCGAGCCGATCTCACGCCCGACCCGGATGCGGTGCCGGGCGACCCACTCGTTGCCGAGGAAGCCGATCAGCGCGGCCGCCGCGACGACCGGGATGTGGTGCAGGGGGCGCGGGTCGATCAGCCGTTCAAGGGCCGTCCAGGCCGCGAAGGCACCGGACGCGGCGATCGTCAGCACGATCACGATGCCCGCGAGATCCTCCGCCCGGCCGTAGCCGTAGGTGAAGCGGCGCGTCGCCGCGCGCCGGCCCAGGACGAACGCGATGCCGAGCGGGACGGCCGTGAGCGCGTCGGCGGCGTTGTGCACCGTGTCGCCGAGCAGCGCGACCGATCCGGAGAGCACGACCACGACCGCCTGTGCCACGGCTGTCGTACCGAGGACGACGAGGGACATCCACAGGGCGCGCATACCGCGCGCCGAGGACTCCAGCGCGGAGTCGAGCTTGTCGCCGGTCTCGTGGGAGTGGGGGGTGAGGAGGTGACGGAGACGGGGGAGGAGCCCGGAAGGGGCGCCGTGGGAGTGGGGGTGCGGCTGCGGCTGGTCGTGCCCCAAGTGGCCGTGGCCGTGGTCATGGCCGTGGGGCGAGCCGTGATCATGGGAGTGGCCGTCGCTGTGGCCGTGCTCGTCGTGCCGGTCGTTCACGGGGGTCCCCTTCCGGTGCGCGGGAGTGGACGTGTCGGGGTCCACAGGGCCATTATGTGCGTATGAGCGCACGCATGCACCTATCACCTGCGCATGATGCGCATCCGCGTACCCCCGGCGAGGAACAGTTCGCGCTCGCCGCCGAACTCCTCGCCCTCCTGGGCGACCGCACCAGGCTCACCCTCCTGCACGCTCTGAGCCACCAAGAGGCCGATGTCACGACGCTCACCGAGGCGTGCGGGGCCGCGCGCCCGGCCGTCAGCCAGCATCTGGCCCGGCTGCGTCTCGCCGGTCTGGTGAACACCCGCAAGGAGGGCCGCCGGGTGATCTACTCACTCGGCGACGGCCATCTGCGCCGGGTGGTCGACGAGGCGCTGAACCTGGCCGACCACCGCCTCACCGACCGTCCGCCGCACGACTGACATAACCCCCCCGGCGCTCAGTGGCCGGTGTCGTCCTCGCCCGCCTCCAGCAGGTTCGCCGCCGCGCCCACGATGCTCGGGTCCGGTTTGCCGACGACCTCCTCGTCCTTGTCCGCGTAGGCGAAGCGGGCCAGGACGCTGCGCATCGCTTCGACACGCGCCCGCTTCTTGTCGTTGCTCTTCACCACGGTCCAGGGGGCCTGTTCGGTGTCCGTCTCGCCGAACATGGCGACCTTGGCGGCGGTGTAGTCGTCCCAGCGGTCCAAGGAGGCCAGGTCCATGGGGCTGAGCTTCCACTGTCGTACGGGATCGACCTGGCGGATCGTGAAACGGGTGCGCTGCTCGCCCTGCGACACGGAGAACCAGAACTTGACCAGGTCCACCCCGTCGTCGACGAGCATCCGTTCGAAGGCGGGCGCCTGCCTCATGAAGCGCCGGTACTCGTCGTCCGTGCAGAAGCCCATCACCCGCTCGACGCCGGCCCGGTTGTACCAGGACCGGTCGAACATCACGATCTCGCCCGCGGTCGGCAGATGCTCCGCGTACCGCTGGAAGTACCACTGGCCGCGCTCGCGCTCGGTCGGTTTCTCCAGCGCCACGACCCGGGCACCGCGCGGATTGAGGTGCTCGGTGAACCGCTTGATCGTGCCGCCCTTGCCGGCCGCGTCACGCCCCTCGAAGACGATGACCAGGCGGCGGCCGGTCGCCTTGATCCAGCTCTGCAGCTTCAGCAGTTCTATCTGCTGGAGGCGTTTGTGCCACTCGTACTCCTTGCGCTCCATGCGCTCGTGGTACGGGTAGTTCTCGCGCCAGGTCTCCACCGGACTGCCGTCCGACCGGATCAGTACCGGGTCGTCGTGGTCGCTGTAATCGACGGTCAGACCCGTCAGCAATGGCGTCATAGCGGCCTCCCCGGCTTCACTCAGTGGAACTGCGGCACGATCAGGTAAATTCCGTACGCGACGACGGCCGCGCAGGCCAGGAAACACAGTCCCGCCTGCGCGAAGCCGAGGGCGTGGGTGCCGCCGGCGTCCTTCTCGCGTGCGGCCTCGACCTGGGAGACACCCAGCACGCCGAGCGCGAAGACGACCACCACTTCGACAGTGACGGCGATGCTCACCGCGGTGACTTCGCCGAGTGCGGTCCAGTCCAAATGCATCGTACGACTTCCCCTTGGCTCAGGCGACGGTGCCGACGGCCGTCGGCGCAGCGGCACGGACGGTGACCTCGTGGGCGTCGTTCACATTGTCGGCGCGCACCGGGGAGCGGGCCTCGACGCGGTTCGCTCAGAGGCCGGTCGGCGTGCGTTGGCTGAAACTCGTCCTGTGCGCGGTACTCGTCCTATGCGCGGCCGCAGTCGGGGCACAGGCCCCGGTAGGTCACCTCGACATCGGAGACGGTGAAGCCGAACCGCTCGGATGCGGGCAGATCGGACAGGGGGTCGCCGCTGGGGTGGACGTCCCGGATGGCGCCGCAGGCCGAGCACACCAGGTGCTGGTGGGGGCGGTGGGCGTTCGGGTCGTAGCGCTTGGCGCGGCCGTCGGTGGCCACCTCGATCACCTCGCCGAGCGAAACGAGCTCGCCGAGGGTGTTGTAGACGGTCGCGCGGGAGATCTCCGGCAACCGGGCGGTGGCGCGTGCGAGCACCTCGTCCGCGGTGAGGTGTACGTGCTCGCCGGCGAGTACCTCGGCGACCACCCGGCGCTGGGCGGTCATCCGCCAGCCGCGTCCGCGAAGTCGTTCGAGCAGGTCACTCATGCTCACCAGCCTAACCATGCGTCGTCTGACGAATGAATCCGTACGGGTCTGGTTCTCGTATTGACTTGGACTGTGTCCATCGTAGGATCGGTTCTGGCGGCAGCCAAGGGACAGGACAACAGCAGGGGAAAGCACGTGACGGTTCAGGAGACGGGTGGAGCTCGCCCACTTCAGCCGCGAGCGCATCCCCGAGCGCATCGTCCACGCGAGGCGCATCGCCCACGCGAGTGGCGCCGGCGCCCCGCGCTCGGGGCCCTCCGCGCACCCATCGCGGCGCACCGCGTACGCCGTGCCCAACCCGACAGCCCGGCCCGGTTCGAGCGACGCGTCGGCGACTGCCACCCCTGCGCCATGTGCGGGTCGTACGGTGTCGTCGACGACGTCCCCAGGGGCCTGTGCCCCGGCTGTTTCGACGGTTTCGGCCGACTGTTCCACCGCCCGCAGTTCCTGAGCACAGTGATCCGCCCCGTCCGGAAGGATTCCCATGTCCGAGAACCATGATGCAATCGTCACCGATGCGAAATCGGAGGGCGCAGGTGGCTGCCCCGTCGCGCACGGGCGCGCCGCGCACCCGACCCAGGGCGGTGGAAACCGCCAGTGGTGGCCGGAGCGGCTCAACCTGAAGATCCTCGCCAAGAACCCCGCCGTGGCGAACCCCCTCGGTGAGGAGTTCGACTACGCCGAGGCGTTCAAGACCCTCGACCTCGCGGCCGTGAAGCAGGACATCGCCGAGGTGCTGACCACCTCGCAGGACTGGTGGCCGGCCGACTTCGGCAACTACGGCCCGTTCATGATCCGGATGGCCTGGCACAGCGCGGGCACCTACCGCATCAGCGACGGCCGCGGCGGCGCCGGCGCCGGTCAGCAGCGCTTCGCCCCCCTCAACAGCTGGCCGGACAACGGCAACCTCGACAAGGCCCGCCGCCTGCTGTGGCCGGTCAAGAAGAAGTACGGCCAGAGCCTCTCGTGGGCCGACCTCATGATCCTCACCGGTAACGTCGCTCTGGAGCAGATGGGCTTCGAGACCTTCGGCTTCGCCGGCGGCCGCGCGGACGTCTGGGAGTCCGAGGAGGACGTGTACTGGGGTCCCGAGACCACCTGGCTCGACGACCAGCGCTACACCGGCGACCGCGAGCTGGAGAACCCGCTCGGCGCCGTCCAGATGGGCCTCATCTACGTCAACCCCGAGGGCCCCAACGGCAACCCGGACCCGATCGCCGCGGCCCGCGACATCCGTGAGACGTTCCGCCGCATGGCGATGAACGACGAGGAGACGGTCGCCCTCATCGCGGGCGGTCACACCTTCGGCAAGACCCACGGCGCGGGCCCGGCGGAGAGCGTCGGTGCCGACCCCGAGGCCGCCCCGATCGAGGCGCAGGGCCTGGGCTGGAAGAGCACGTACGGCACCGGCAAGGGCGCGGACGCCATCACCTCCGGCCTGGAGGTCACCTGGACCACCACGCCCACCCAGTGGAGCAACGGCTTCTTCGACAACCTCTTCGGCTACGAGTGGGAGCTGACCCAGAGCCCCGCCGGCGCCAACCAGTGGGTGGCGAAGGACGCCGAGGCGACCGTCCCCGACGCGCATGACCCGTCGAAGAAGCGTCTGCCCACGATGCTCACCACCGACCTCTCGCTGCGCGTCGACCCGATCTACGAGCCGATCTCCCGCCGCTTCCACGAGAACCCCGCGGAGTTCGCGGACGCCTTCGCCCGCGCCTGGTACAAGCTGACCCACCGTGACATGGGCCCGAAGTCGCTCTACCTCGGCCCGGAGGTCCCGGCGGAGACCCTGCTGTGGCAGGACCCGCTGCCGGAGGCGGAGGGCGAGGCCATCGGCGCCGACGACGTCACCGCCCTCAAGGCGAAGATCCTCGACTCGGGTCTGACCGTCCCGCAGCTGGTCTCCACCGCGTGGGCGTCCGCCTCGACGTTCCGCGGCAGCGACAAGCGCGGCGGCGCCAACGGCGCGCGCATCCGCCTGGAGCCGCAGCGCGGCTGGGAGGCCAACGACCCCGACCAGCTCGCGGCGGTGCTGCGCACGCTGGAGGGCATCCAGCGGGAGTTCAACGCCGGTGCCAAGAAGGTCTCCCTGGCCGACCTGATCGTCCTCGGCGGCGGCGCCGCGGTCGAGAAGGCCGCCAAGGACGCCGGTCACGACGTCGAGGTGCCCTTCACCCCGGGCCGCGTCGACGCGACGGACGAGCACACCGACGCGGAGTCCTTCGCCGCGCTGGAGCCGACCGCCGACGGGTTCCGCAACTACCTCGGCAAGGGCAACCGCCTCCCGGCCGAGTACCTGCTGCTGGACCGTGCGAACCTGCTGACCCTGAGCGCTCCCGAGCTCACGGTCCTCGTCGGTGGCCTGCGCGTCCTGGGCGCGAACCACCAGCAGTCGGCGCACGGTGTCCTCACCGCGACCCCCGGAACGCTGACCAACGACTTCTTCGTCAACCTGCTCGACCTGGGCACGACGTGGACGCCGACGTCCGAGGACGCGACCACCTTCGAGGCCCGCGACGACGCCACCGGCGAGGTCAAGTGGACCGGCACCCGTGCCGACCTCGTCTTCGGCTCGAACTCCGAGCTGCGCGCGCTCGCCGAGGTCTACGCGGGCGATGACGCCAAGGCGAAGTTCGTGAAGGACTTCGTCGCGGCGTGGGACAAGGTCATGAACCTCGACCGGTTCGACCTCGTCTGATCATCCCGGCCAGGACGTCCAGGTCGGCCCGTAGCGGCCGGCCTGGACGTTTTGTGGTCGGGGGGACCTCCCTCGGCGCCGCGTAAAAAACGCTTGCCCCGAGCGTCTCGTCGTGAGGAGGATGACGGAATGCCGATCTTCTCCGCCCCCGACGGGACTCAGCTGGCCTACCACGTCACGGGCGAGGGCGAGCCGTTGCTCTGTCTGCCCGGTGGGCCCATGCGTGCCTCCGCCTACCTCGGCGACCTCGGCGGACTGTCGCGGCACCGTCGGCTGTTCCTGCTGGATCTGCGGGGGACCGGCGATTCCGCCGTCCCGGCCGACCCGGCGACGTACCGCTGCGACCGGCAGGTCGACGACGTCGAGACCTTCAGGGCGCATCTCGGGTTGGAACGGGTGGATCTCCTCGCCCACTCGGCGGCCGGTGACCTCGCGTTCCTCTACGCGGCCCGGTATCCGGACCGCATCCGCACCCTCACATCGGTCACCGGGCGCGCCCGTGCCCTCGGTATCGACTTCACCGAGGAGCACCGCCGGGAGGCGGCCGCGCGGCGCAAGGCCGAGCCGTGGTTCGCGGCAGGGTACGACGCCTACGAACGGATCTGGGCGGGCTCGGCGGCCGATGCCGACTGGGACGCCGTCGCCCCGTTCTTCTACGGCCGCTGGGACGCGACCGCGCAGGCGCACGCCGAAACCGAGGTCGAACAGACCAACGAGGAGGCCGCGGGACTGTACGCCTCAGCCGGCGCCTTCGAACCCGCCGTGGCCCGCGCCGCCGTCGCCGCGCTGGGCGCACGGGTCCTGCTGCTCGCGGGCGAACTCGACAGTGGCCCACTGCCGCGCGTGGCCGCCGCCGTGGCGGAGCTGTTCCCGGAGGGGGAGCTGATCGTCCAGCCGGAGGCCGGCCACCATCCGTGGCTCGACGACCCCCGGCGCTTCACGGAAACGGTGACGGCCTTCCTCGACCGGGCGCGGTGACCGGGCCGGGCCCGACCTGGCTCAGGCCAGCCGCAGGTCGACCCACTCGGCCGTTTCGCCCGGCAGCACGTACCTCTCGATCTCGACGAACCCGTGCTGCACGGCGAACCGCAGCCCGTCCTCGTTGGACGCCAGTACGACTGTCTCGATCACGTCGGCGCCCAGTGCCCGTGCCCGCTTCAGCCCGCGCTCGTAGAGCTCCTCACCGAACCCCTGCCGACGGTGTCCGGGCAGGACCCGGGCGATAACCGTCGCCGTCGAGCCGCCCTCCTTCGGCGGACGCACGGTCGAGCAGCCCACCAGGACGTCGCCGAGGTACGCGACCTCCAGGTGGTTGCGCCCGGCCCGCTCACGGACCTCGTCGAGCGACAGGGCGGCGGGTGGCACGATGACATTGTGGACGTACTGCCAGTCCTTGAGACCGGTCTCGTCGTCCGACTGCTGAAAGCTGAGTGTGGACACCGGAGCAGCAAACCCATCCCCACCACAGGCCGTCAACCGGGTTTGCCGCGAACCGGCTTGGCGTGCGGACGTGGCTCAGCCGAGGCGCGGGATCTCGATGGCGGGACAGCGGTCCATGACCATGTCGAGTCCGGCGGCGCGGGTGCGGTCGTACGCGCCCTCGTCGACGACGCCGAGCTGGAACCAGACGGCCTTGGCGCCGGCGGCGGCGGCTTCGTCGGCGACGGGCCCCGCGAGGTCGCTGTTGACGAAGACATCGACGACATCGACGTCGAACGGGATCGCGTCCAGCGACGGGTAGCCCTTCTCGCCGTGGACGGTCTCGGCCTTCGGGTGCACGGGGACGATCCGCTTGCCGTAGCGCTGGAGGACGTCGGCGACTCCGTACGCCGCGCGCCGCTCGTTGGACGAGAGACCGACGATCGCCCAGGTGTCGCCGAGTTCGGTGAGGATCTTGCGGATCGTTGCCGGGTCGCCGTACACGGTCGGCCTCCTGGGTCTGGTGTGAAGGACTGTCATGGGCCCGCGTGGCCTGTCATGCGTGCTCAGCCGGACAACAGCATGAGACACACGGTGATTCCCCGTGGCGTGGGGGCCCTGTCGCACCGGGAACGCCGCTCCCCGATACAGCGCGGTCTGCCACGCGGCGCGCGTGAGGGGCAGGGTGGGAATGCCCCGCGACCGTTCTCCCGTGCGAGGGCGCGGACCGGCAAGCCCGCCGTGAACTCACCACGGCCGACCGAGAGGACGTACGCCATGCGCACCACGACACTGGGCAGCAAGGGACCCGAGGCCGGTGTGATCGGCCTGGGGTGCATGGGCATGACCTTCTCGTACGACATGAAGAGCCCGCGCGACGAAGCCACCTCCGTCGCGGTCGTCCTCCCCCAAGTCTCGGCTTCGCTCGACAGGGGGACCCCCATGCCGCTCGACCTGGGCGCCACCCTCATCGACACCGCCGACGTGTAGGGCCCGACACCGACGAAGAACTGGTCGGACGGGCGCCGACGGGCGGCCACCGGGAGCGGGCGGTGCTGGCCACGAAGGTCGGCCTGGTCGTGAGCGATCCGGCCGGCGCTCCCGGCAACTCCCCGGTCATCGTCAACAACAGCCGCCCCGAGCACGTACGGAAGTCGATCGACGACAGCCTGCGCCGCCTGGGCACCGACCACGTGGACCTCTACCAGCCGCACCGCGTCGACCCCCAGGTGCCCGTCGAGGAGACCTGGGGAGCCATGGCCGCCGGCAAGGCCCGGCAGATCGGCCTGTCCGAGGTGAACGTCGAGCAGATCGAGCGGGCGCAGTCGGTGCACCCGGAGGCCTCGGTGCAGTCGGAGCTGTCGCAGTGGACCCGCGCCCCGCTGGCCGAGGTGCAGTCGGAGCTGTCGCTGTGGACCCGCGCCCCGCTGGCCGAGGTGCTGCCGTCCTGCGAGGAGCAGGGCATCGCCTTCCTGCCGTTCTCGCCGCTGGGCCGCGGCTTCCTGGCCGGACGGTTCGCCTCCTTCGACGACCTGCCCGAGGACGACTTCCGGCGACGGCTGCCGCGCTTCCAGCAGGACGCGCTGCGCGCCGACCTCGCCATCGTCGGCCGGGTCCGTGAGATCGCCGAGCGCGCCGGGATCACCCCGGCGCAGGTGGCACTCGCGTGGCTGGTCGCCCAGGGACGGTACGTCGTCCCCATCCCCGGCACCAAGACCCCGAAGTACCTGGCGGACAACGCCGGCGCGGGGGACGTGGAGCTGAGCGCGGCGGACCTGGCCGACCTGGACGTCCTTCCCGCACCGGAAGGCGGCCGCTACTGAAACGAGCGGCGGGGGCGCATGGGGGGCATGCTGCCCCTCGTAGGCTGCCCCACCCCCGAGGCCCCAAGGAAGACCATGACCACCATCGCCATCATCGGCGCCGGACCCGGCCTCGGAGTCGCCGTCGCACGGCGGTTCGGCCGCGAGGGGTTCGACGTCGCTCTCATCACCCGCACCACGGACCGGGCGCACGCGCTCTCCGCCGATCTGGCGGGCGAGGGCCTGACGGCGCGCGGTTTCGCGGCCGACGTACGCGACCCGAAGGCGCTCGAAGCGGCGCTGGACGCGGCGACCGCGACCCTGGGGCCCATCGAGGTCATGCAGTACAGCCCGGTCCCGCAGCGGGAGTTCATGCGGCCGGTCCTGGAAACCACCCCCGCCGACCTGGTGGGACCGATCGAGTTCTCGGTGTACGGCCCCGTCGCCGCCGTGCGCCAGGTGCTGCCCGGCATGCGCGCCCTCGGCCGCGGCACCATCGTCTTCGTCAACGGCGGCACCGCCGCGGTACCCCACCCCGACCGGGCCGGCACCTCCATCGCCTTCGCCGCCGAGAGCGCCTACGGACACCTGTTGCACGGCGCCCTCGCCGACGAGGGCATCCACGTCGCGCAACTCGTCATCCCCGGCGCGATCAGCCCCGGACACCCCAGGAAGGACCCCGCCGCGCTCGCGGAGACCATCTGGAACATCCACCAGGACCAGCACGGCTACCGGCACTTCGCCGACGACCTCGACTCCTGACGGGCGGTGCCCGAGCAGCGCCCTCAGCCCCCTTCGGCCTCACTCGATGTTGCTTAACTTATGCAAGTAGACGTTAAAGTCGTCCCATGTCGACACCGCCGCCCACAGCAGCCGATCCCGCGTTGACGGACGTGGCCGAGATCGAGCGTGCGCTCACCCGTATCTCGTATCTGACCAGCAGGGTTCGTCAGCATGAGCGCCTCATGGCACTGGCCGGGCTGGCCCTGGACCGGGCCGCCGTCGCGCTGTTGCGGCAGGTCGCCGACTCGGGCTCGCTGCGGCCCAGTGAGCTGGCGAACCTGCTGTCCGTCGAGGCGTCCCACGTGACCCGGCAGGTGCAGCAGCTGGAGAAGACCGGCTGTCTGACGCGTGTCCCGGACCCGAACGACCGCCGAGCCCAGCGCATCGAGCTCACGCCGGCCGGCCGGGACGCGGTCGACCGCGTGCGGGAGGCGAGCTGCCGAGGGATGTCGGTCGCGTTGGCGGACTGGTCGCCGGGAGACCTGGAGCGGCTCGCCACACTGTGCCATCGGCTGGCCGACGACTTCTTCGATCACGCCGAGGACGAGATCGACCTGGTGCCCGAGGTCCCTCGCAAGGCCTGACCGGTTTCGCGATCCTGGGTCCGGCTCGGCGGCGCCGAGGCCCGGTCGAGCCTCGGCGCCGCCGGTCGGGAGTGCCAGCCGTACGAAGTTCCGCGCAGCCCCGCAGGGCCGCCCCGTACCGTCAACGATTCCTGGGCAGCCTGAGGTGGCGTTCAGCGATGATCTCCCGGAGGATCTCGCTGGTCCCGCCATAAATGGTGCCGACCACCGCCGCCCGGAAGCCCTCCTCGAACCTGCCGCCCGCGGGGGCGCCGGCCGCCTCGGGGGCCAGTACGCCCTCGGCGCCCAGGATGTCGAGGATGTCGCTGGAGTGGCGCTGGGCGGCCTCCGTGGCGAACAGCTTCCACATCGACCCCTCGACACCGGGGAGGTCGCCCTTCTGGGCGCGCCATCGATTGCGGAGGGCGAGCAGGCGTGTGACCTCCTCGTCGACCGCCATCCTGCCGATCCGCTCGGCGGCCAGGGGGTCGTCGAGGACCGTCGTCCCGTCGGAGCGTCGCGCGGTGCGTGCCCAGGCGGCCAGATCCTTGACCAGGGATCCGCCGTCCGAACCGGGGCTGGACGCGGAGCGTTCGTGGACCAGCGCCACGTGCATGACGCCCCACCCGCCGTTGACCCCGCCGAGGCGCGCGCAATCCGGGACACGCACGCCGGCGTAGAACGTGGCGTTGGTGCGCTGACCGCCGAGCGTGTGGATCGGCTGGATGTCGTACCCGGTGCTGTCGGTCGGCACGAGGAACATCGACAGCCCCTTGTGCTTCGGCACGTCCGGATTGGTGCGGGCCAGCACGAACACATGGCTGCACAGCTGGGCGGTGCTGGTGAACATCTTCTGGCCGTTGATGACCCACTCGTCGCCGTCCCGGACCGCGGTGGTCTTCGCCGCGGCGACGTCCGAACCGGAGTCCGGCTCGCTGTACCCCAGGGCGATCAGCCGCTCTCCGCGGAGCGCGGCCGGGATGTACTCGCGCTTCTGCTCCTCGGTTCCCACGTGCTCGATGGTGCGCAGCACCATGGAGGTCGTGGACCAGCCGTCGGAGGCGAGCCCCATGCGGCCGAGTTCGTCGAACACGGCCCGGGCGAAGCCGGGATCGACCTCGCTCCCGCCGTACTCGGGCGCCCAGTCGGCCGCGAGGATCCCGTCGCGCGCGAGCAGGGCATGCAGCTCGGCCGTCTGATGCGTGCCGGAGCGGCGCTGTTCCTCCACCCACTCCGGTCGCGTATGAGCCTCGACCCAGGCGCAGGCCGCCTCGCGGTGCGAGGCCAGTTCGTCGAATTCGCGGAAGTCCATCGTCAGCCCGCCCTCTCTGCCGGTGCCGGTGCCGGTGCCTGTGCCGCGCCGAAGACGCGGTGCGCGAGCCGCGCGTACGCCGCGCGGGAGTCGCCCGCGACGAGTGACCAGGCCTTCGCCCGCCGGAAGTAGAGCTGGATGTCGTATTCCAGCGTGTAGCCGTATCCACCGTGGAAGTGCAGGACCTCCGACGTCGTCTTGAAGGCGGTCTCCGCGGCGAACAGGAAGGCCATGGTCGCCGAGGTGTCGGCCGTGGGCAGGTTCTCGTCCTGTGCCCAGGCCGCCTCGTAGGCCAGCAGGCGAGCGCCGTCGAGGGCGATCGCGTTGTCGGCCAGGCGGTGCTGGATGGTCTGGAACGTGCCGATGAGCACGCCGAACGCCTTGCGCTGCATCACGTAGTCGACGCCGATGTCGAGGGCCTTCGAGCCGAGGCCGAAGAGTGCCGCGCCGGTCAGCAGTTCCCACCGGCTCAGGGCGCGGCGATAGGCGCGGACGGCGGCCGGTCCGCGCGCCAGCACCAGGGCGTCTTGCGTGTCGATGGGGCAGTCGGCGAGCGGAAGTGCCCCGAGATTGCGGACGGCCCCGCCGGGCGTGGCGGGGCCTCGCTCCGGCTGCCGGAGCAGGAGGAGCTCGTCACCCCGCAGGACGGCCACGAGATCGGCCACCGCGCCCGCCGGAACCAGCCGCGCGAGGTCGCCCGTCGCCGGGCGGAGAGCCAGGGTCGCGAGGAGCTCGCCCGCGACGGCGCGTGCGGTGAGGGACTCCAGGCGGGCGTCCGGCTCGCCGGACGACGACGAGCCCGCGTCCGGCGACGAACCTCCGTCGGACAGCGACGCGATGAGGTCGTTCGTCACCGCCGCCTCGATCAGGGGCACCGGGGCGAGGGACTGCCCGAGACACTCCGCCGCGATGGCCAGTTCCACGAAACCGGCACCGCCGCCACCGAGGTGTTCGGGTACGGCGATCGCGGCGAGCCCCAGGTCCACGACCTTCCGCCACAGCGCCGCGTCGAACCCGAGTGGCTCCGCCGCCCGTACGGCCGCGGTGGACGACTCCTTCTCGAAGAACGTGCGCAATGTGCCGCGAAGCGCCGTCTGGTCGTCCGTGAAGTCCAGATCCACGAGTCGTGCCCCCTAGTGAGTGACATAAGTCACATTCTCCGATTCTGGCATATGGCATTCTCGCCCACGACGGGGCACTGTGGCCAGGGGCCCGACGCGCAGGCAGGGCTCGCTCACTCCGGGGGCCGTGAGACCTGTACGAGGCCGCACTGGTACGCGATGACGACCAGTTGGGCGCGGTCCCGGGCGTGGAGTTTGGTCATGGCACGGTGCACATGGGTGCGGATGGTCAGCGGGCTGACGACGAGTTCCTGGGCGATCTCGTCGTTGGACTTTCCCTCGGCCGCCAGTGCGGTCACCTCTCGCTCGCGGGCGGTGAGAGCCGCCAGTTGTCCGGGAAACGCCGGCTGGGCGCTGGGTGCGGGGGAGGCGAGGAAGCGGGCGACCAGGGTGTGCGTGGCCCGGGGGGAGAGGAGCGCGTCGCCCGCTGCCACGGTGCGGATGCCGCTCAGGAGTTCGTCCGCGGTGACGTCCTTGCCGAGGAAGCCGCTGGCTCCGGCGCGCAGGGACCGGGCCACGTCCTCGTCGGTCTCGAACGTCGTGAGGATGAGGACGCGGGTGGTGGAGAGGCCGGGGTCGGCGCAGATGGCGGCGGTGGCGGTGAGCCCGTCGGCGCCCGGCATACGGATGTCCATGAGGACGACGTCGGGGCGGTGGGTACGCGCGAGCGAGACCGCTGCCCGGCCGTCGGCGGCCTCGTCGACCACTTCCATGTCGGAGCAGGAGTCGATCAGGATGCGGAACGTCGCCCGCAGCAGGGCTTGGTCGTCCGCGAGCAGGACACGGATGGTCATGGGGGTGAGGTCCTCTTCCGGGCCAAAGGAGCGTGAGGAGGGGAGATCTCCGAGGTCGACGGGCTGTCGTCCGTCGGGATCAACCCTCCCGTCCCCCGGCCGCGCCCACGAGAGAGTGATCTCCCGAACCCCTGGTGCAGTGGGCTACACCACCGGGGTGGAACCGCTCACACCTCATACGGAGGGACCAGCCGGGAAAGCCCGCGTGTCCGGAATCGGTCCGACCTCCCTGCGCCCGGGCTCGCGCCCGCCTACGCTCGCTCCGTGCTGCGTATCACCGACGCCCGAACGGGCGAGCCCATCGACGCCGTCCCTGCCCGCCGGAGCCTGACCCGCGTCGAGGCGCACGTGGAGCGGGACGATCTGTCCGCACTGCGTGTGCTGCTGGTCGCCGACGTGCTCGCCAGGACCCTGGAACTCGGTGGGACCCCCGTCGTCACCGTGGCCGACCCGCCCGCGGAGCTCCGGGCGCGCGCCGACGCGCTCGGCATCCGCCGGGCCGAGGGCGACCGGAGCGGTGCGGGCCCGGCCCTGCATGTCCTCGCGCCCGGCGCCACCGCCGTGGAGGGCATCCGCGTCGAGGTCGCCCCGGTGCACGGCACGGCCGACCCGGCGCTGCTGAGGATGGTCCTGCTCGCGGCCCCGCGCCGACAGTCCGTCGACTTCGCCACCGCCGACCTCGACGGCGCCCGGGAGACGCTCGCGCGCTGGCGCAAGTCCGTCGCCACCTGGGCCACCCGGCCGTCCAAGCCCGTCCCCGAGCGCGTGCGCCAGGAACTGCGCGCCGCGTGGGAGGACGACCTCGACGTACCCGCCGTACTGGAGGTGCTGCGGCGCGTCGAGCACGCGGACGACGTGCCGGACGGCGCCCGCTTCGAGACGTACGCCTACGCGGACCGTCTCCTGGGGCTCGAACTCACCCGTGACATCGGGGCGCAGCGGTGATCGCACGCGCCGGAGCGGGCCCGCTGCGCAGACTCGTCGTCCTGCGGCACGCCAAGTCGGCGTGGCCGACGGGTGTCGCCGACCACGAGCGGCCCCTCGCCCCGCGCGGCCGCCGCGACGCCCCGGCCGCCGGGCGTGCCCTCGCCGAGTCGGACTGTCTGCCGGACCTCGCCCTGTGCTCCACCGCCGTACGCGCCCGCCAGACCTGGGAGTTGGCGGCGCGGCAGTGGGGCACCCCGCCGCCCGTACGGTTCGACCGGCGGCTGTACGGCGCAGAGGTACCGGAGTTGCTGGCGACCCTGCACGAAGTCCCCGACCGGATCGGGACGCTGCTGCTGATCGGACACAACCCCGGCTTGGAGGACCTCGTGCTCGAACTGGCCGGGGACAGCCTCGACGACGCGCTGGACGACGTACGGACGAAGTTCCCGACCTCCGCGACAGCGGTCCTCGCCTGGCACGGAGACTCCTGGGAAGCGCTCGCCCCGGGCACGGCGCTGCTGACGGGCATGACCGTGCCACGGGGCAAGAAGAAGGACTGACCGGGCGGGAGGGAAGGCAGCGGAACCGGCGGGCCGGAGGAGGGGCTAGCCCACGTGGATCCGGGGCCTGCGTTCGGGGTCCGGCTCGGCGCGCCGCAGCACTTCGCGGGTGACCGGGGCGACCTCACCGTCGCCGAAGACGAGGAAGCGGACCAGGTGGCTGAGGGGGTTGCCCTCGGTCCAGTTGAAGTAGGCGTGCGGGACCTGGCCGGTGCGGTCGCGCAGTCGCATCATGACGGCCGCGATGGTGTTGGGCACGGTCGCGCCCTCGACGCGCAGCCTGCGCACCCCGTGCTTCTCGTCACCGTGCACGGTCAGGTCGGCGGTGAAGTCCGAGGAGTCCGTCACGAACACCTCCAGGAACAGCACGGGACGGCCGTCCGGGATGTGCGTCTGCTCGCGCTGGCTGTACTCCTTGGCACGGTACTCGCGGGTGCTGCGCTCGTGCGGCTCGTTCGCGATCAGCCGCAGCGGTCCGCTCGCCGCGGCCTCGTCGATGAAACGGGCCGCGGCCTCGTCGAACGTGACCTCGGCGGCGCGCAGTTCGAAGGCGCGGTGCACCCGGGAGGCGAACGAGGAGATCAGGATCGCCAGGATGAAGATCAGCGCGATCTTGATGCCGTCGGGGCGTTCGATGACGTTGGTGACCAGGGTGTAGCCGAAGACCGCGGTGATCGCGCCGAAGCCGATCGCGGCGGCGCGGTGGCCCCGCTGGTGCACGGCGACCGCCGAGGCGAAGGAGGCGGAGAGCATCAGGACCAGCACACCGGTCGCGTACGCGCCGCTCTGGTCGTCGACGTTCGCGTTGAACCACAGTGTGATGAGGACCGCGGCGGCCATGAAGACGAGCACGAGGGGGCGGACGGCGCGTGTCCACTCGGGGGCCATGCCGTAGCGCGGCAGATAGCGCGGCACGAGGTTGAGGAGACCGGCGAGCGCGGAGGCACCCGCGAACCAGAGGATCGCGATGGTCGAGAGGTCGTAGACCGTGCCGAACGCCTCGCCCAGGTGCTGGTGGGCAAGGTAGGCGAGGGCACGGCCGTTCGCCGAGCCGCCGCTCTTGAACTCGTCCTGCGGGATCAGGATCGTCGTCGCCAGGCTGGACAGCAGCAGGAATCCGCTCATGATCACGGCGGCCGTGGTGAGCAGCCTGCGGGTCTCGCGGATCCGGCCCGTCGGCTTCTCGTACGTGTCCGTCGGGTCGCCCTCGACCTGCGGCATCACCGCCACGCCCGTCTCGAAGCCGGACATGCCGAGCGCCAGCTTCGGGAAGACGAGGAGCGCCACGCCGATCATGGCGAGCGGCGAGGAGTGTTCGGCCGTCATCGCGTCGGTCCAGTCGCCGATCTTGACCGGGTGACTGAGCACCTGCCAGGCGGAGACGGCCAGAACGACGACATTGAGGGTGAGATAGGTGGCCACGAGCGTCACCGCGATCCCGATGGCCTCCTTGAAGCCCTTCAGGAAGACCGCGCCCAGCGCGGCTATGAGAAGGAGCGTGATCCAGGTGTTCCCGCCGTGCATCCAGTGCGGAGCAAAAGGATTCTCCACGACGTGTGCGGAGGCGTCCGCTCCGGACAGGGTGATCGTGATCAGGAAGTCGGTGGCCGCGAAGCCGAGCAGCACCAGGACGAAGATCTTCCCGGCCCACCAGGGCAGCAGCCGCTCCAGCATCGCGATCGAACCCTCGCCGTGCGGGCTCTCCTTGGCGACGCGACGGTAGACCGGCAGTGCGCCGAGCAGGGTGAGCGCGATCAGGACGAGGGTCGCGAGAGGGGAGAGCAGTCCGGCGGCGAGGGCCGCGATGCCCGGCTGGTAGCCCAGCGTGGAGAAGTAGTCGACGCCGGTGAGGCACATCACCCGCCACCATTTGTGGCCCTGGTGCTCGGCGTCCGGGGTGGCGTGCGGGCCGGGGTGCTTGGCCGACTGCTCGCTGAGTCCCTCCAGAAGCCACGCCCGCCAGCGCGGCGCGGCTGCGGAGGGCTCCCGTTCGAGGGGCTCCGCGGAGTCCGAACTGTCCACCTGGGTGCCGGTCATGCTGCGATCTCCCTGCGATCGGTCGGGCCGGCGATCCGGCTTCGGGCAACGAGGAGCGAGTATCCACCACCTCGCCCCGCGCACCTGAGCCGGGTCCGCACGTCCGGAGGTTCCCTGCCGGGTCCGCACGTCCGGAGGTTCCCTGCCGGGTCCGCACGTCCGGAGGTTCCCTGCCGGGTCCGCACGTCCGGAGGTTCCCTGCCGGGTCCGC
>NZ_JBEYFS010000131.1:32193-32880 GCF_040634475.1 Streptomyces sp. NPDC007095 | reverse complement strand
GACGGCCGCTCGCCGGAAGCGCGGCGGCGGGGTTCGCGGTCGACTCGGGCCATGAGCAGCGAACCGCCGCCCCCGGGCTCAGGCCGGCCACCGGACGAGGATCCGTTCAAGAAGCAGCCTCCGCCTGCCGAGGGCGGCGGCTCCCCGTACGACACCCCTCCGGCGTCGACACCGCCCCAGGGCTCGCCGTACGGCTCCCCGTACGGCGAGCAGCCGCCTCCGCACGGCGGCGGCGACCCGTACGGCCCCGGCGGTCCCTACGGCGGTGACCCGCTGGCCGGCATGCCTCCGCTCGCCGACAGCGGCAAACGCACGGTGGCGAGGATCCTCGACATGATCCTGGTGGGCATCGTGGTGTGGCTGCTGTCCTGGGCGTTCGGGGTCATGGAGTACAACATGAACGCCGACAAGATCGAGTACAGCAAGGGCTTCGGGCAGTCCGTGATCGCCGCGGTGCTCTACACCGGCTACGACACCCTCATGATCAGCAGGTCGGGTCAGACCCTCGGCAAGAAGCTGTTCAACCTGCGCGTGGCCAACCTCGACAACGGCTCCACGCCCTCCGTGCAGACCACGCTGGTCCGCTCGCTGGTGCTGTGGATCCCGTTCGCGTTCTGCTGTGCGTGCATCTGGACCGCGATCGCGGGCGGTTGGAGCTTCTTCGACAAGCCCTACAAGCAGGGCCTG
>NZ_JBEYFS010000131.1:0-32097 GCF_040634475.1 Streptomyces sp. NPDC007095 | reverse complement strand
CCTGCACGACAAGGCGGCCAAGACGGTGGTGGTCAGCACGGGCTGAACGGGCTGACGTACGCGATCAGCCGCACTCCACGAGGAGACGGCTGACCGGAACAGCGGCGGGTTCAGGGCCTGCACGACAAGGCGGCCAAGACGGTGGTGGTCAGCACGGGCTGAACGGGCTGACGTACGCGATCAGCCGCACTCCACGAGGAGACGGCTGACCGGGACAGCGGCGGGTTCGTGGAATCACGGGCCCGCCGGTTCGCGTACGGCGGAGACAGACGCCGACGACACGGACACGGACGCGGCGACGGACGCGGTCTCGCGCTGTGCGGGCACCCGCTCCTGGACGGGGGCCGGTGCGGGAGCCGGTACGGCGGCCACGGAGCCGGAACGCACGCGCTTCGGCAGCGGAACCGTTACGGCGACGAGCAGTCCGAGAGCGAGTGCCGAGAGGGTGATCACCGCGATCCCCAGGCCCGAACTCGTCTGAGACAGCAGCAGCATGGCGAGGGTGGAGAAGATCACGGTGCAGGAACCGTAGGCGAGCTGTGCGGCGGTCGGACGAGGCATGGCGATTCCTCGGGGTGGGGGTACTCCCCCCGTGCCTCTCGCGATGGGGGAGGATGCGGACAACAACGGGATCGGACGGCGACCGGGACGATCGACAACGGGAGTGGGGCCGCCGAACAGGGTGGGGCTGCGAATCGTGGGACGACAACGGTGTCGACTTGTCAATCCGTTGACATTCCAACGTTCCGCCAATCGACTCTATTCGCCTGCATGCCCGAGTGGAACGTCCGGTAAGCGTGACCTTACCCACGGTGCCGGAGCACAGGGGGCGCACGGAGTCATCGCGTCCACCAAGTGGACGGACGGACGCGCCCGTTGAGAGGGCCGATCACGGTTCGGATACCGAACTGCCGCTCCGCATAGTGCAGTTGCCAGGTTCAAGTCAAGATCTGTCTTTTCTTTGGTAACTCCGGTCGAATGTCGTCACTTGACACGCGTATAAGCGCGCGGACCTCCATCACCCCGGGATCCCCCCATCCGCGCGAACGGACGCAGGGGAGGACTTCAAGTGACCAGCAGACCATGGACGTTCAGAGCGGCCGCGGTGGGTGTGGCCCTCGCGGCGGCCACCGCCACGTTCTCGACGTTCGCCGTTGCGCAGGCAGATGATGCAGCATCGGCGGCGGCCTCGGCGAGCGCGAACCGCCACGAGCCCCGGCCGGCCGGCGACGAGGCCGAACACGACCTCGACGGCCCGCTCAGCAAGACCCAGGAAGCACAGCGCGAAGAGGCCCTGAACCAGGTCATATCCGGGGACGCGAAGGTCCAGGACCGGAACGGTTCGCAGGTCGTCAAGCTCAAGGGCAAGAACAAGTACGTCGAGCTCGGCCGCGAGAAGACCGACAAGATCTTCACCATCCTGGTCGAGTTCGGCGATCAGGTCGACAGCCGCTACGGCGGCACCGCGGGCCCGCTGCACAACCAGATAGCCGCGCCCGACCGCACCCAGGACAACAGCACGGCCTGGCAGGCGGACTACAACCAGGCGCACTTCCAGGACCTCTACTTCGGCACCGGCAAGAACACCGAGTCGCTGAAGAAGTACTACGAGAAGCAGTCCTCGGGCCGCTACTCGGTCGACGGCGAGGTCACCGACTGGGTCAAGGTCCCCTACAACGAGGCCCGTTACGGTTCCAACAAGGCGTCCACCGGGGCCTGGTACGCGGTCCAGGACGGTGTCACCGCCTGGGTCGCCGACCAGAAGGCGGCCGGCAGGTCCGACGCGGACATCAAGGCGGACCTGGCCAAGTACGACCAGTGGGACCGCTACGACTACGACGGCGACGGCAACTTCAACGAGCCCGACGGCTACATCGACCACTTCCAGATCGTGCACGCGGGCGAGGACGAGTCCGCGGGCGGCGGCGCGCAGGGCGAGGACGCGATCTGGGCGCACCGCTGGTACGCGTTCGGCACCGACGCGGGCGCCACGGGCCCGGCCGGCAACAAGCTCGGTGGCGCCGCGATCGGCGACACCGGCATCTGGGTCGGCGACTACACCATCCAGCCGGAGAACGGCGGACTCGGCGTCTACGCGCACGAGTACGGCCACGACCTCGGTCTGCCGGACGAGTACGACACCACCAACTCGGCCGAGAACTCCACGGGTTTCTGGACCCTGATGTCCTCCGGTTCCTGGCTCGGCACCGGCAAGAACGCCATCGGTGACCTGCCCGGCGACATGAACGCCTGGGACAAGCTGCAGCTGGGCTGGCTGAACTACGACACGGCGAAGGCCGCGACGAAGTCGAAGCACAAGCTGGGCGTCGCCGAGTACAACACCAAGAACAAGCAGGCCCTCGTGGTCTCGCTGCCGGACAAGGCGGTCACCACCCAGATCGTCACCCCGGCGCAGGGCTCGACCCAGTGGTGGAGCGGCAGCGGCAACGACCTCAAGAACACGCTGACGCGTTCCGTCGACCTCACCGGCAAGTCCTCGGCCGCCCTCACGCTCGACGGCTGGTACGACATCGAGGCCGACTACGACTACCTGTACACCGAGGTCTCGACCGACGGCGGCGCCAACTGGACCGCGATCGACGGCACGGTGGACGGGCAGCCGATCCCGCGCGACGGCAGCGGCAAGCCCGCGCTGACCGGCACGGTGGACGCGTACAAGAAGCTGTCGTTCCCGCTCGACGCCTACGCGGGCCAGAAGATCGACCTGCGTTTCCGCTACCAGAGCGACGGTGGCGTGGCGCTGAAGGGCTTCGCGGCCGACGAGATCGCCGTGACCGCGGACGGTTCGGCGCTCTTCTCGGACAACGCCGAGACCGCGGACGCCGCGTGGACCGCCGCCGGCTTCTCCCGCGTCGGCGCGTCCTTCACCGACGACTACCCGCAGTACTACGTCGCGGAGAACCGTCAGTACGTCTCGTACGACAAGACCCTCAAGACCGGTCCGTACAACTTCGGCTTCTCGAAGACGCGTCCGTCCTGGGTGGAGCACTACCCGTACCAGAACGGCCTGTTGATCTGGAAGTGGGACACCTCGCAGAAGGACAACAACGTCAGCGCGCACGCGGGCTACGGGCAGATCCTGCCGGTCGACTCGCACTCCACCGCGCTGAAGTGGTCCGACGGCACGCTGATGCGCAGCCGGATCCAGTCCTACGACTCGCCGTTCAGCCTGTACCGCACGGACGGTCTGACGCTGCACAACGCGGACGTGGCGACGAAGATCCCGTCGAAGCCGGGGGTGCCGGTCTTCAACGACCACACCAGCACCTACTACGACACGACGGCCCCGACCGCGGGTGTCAAGATCACTGACACCAACACCAAGATCAAGATCGTCAAGGAGGCCCGCGACGGGTCGACGATCTCGCTCGAAGTGGGCCCCGCGGTGAAGTAGCCGGTATTTCCGCAGGTCAGAAGCGTATCGGCGGCGACCCCCTGGCGGGTTGCCGCCGATCGTGTTTAGGTGCGTCCTGTGGATTTCTTATTGACACCGGTGCGCACGGGGGTGTGACTGCATGGCCGCAGGAGGTTTCTGCAAGCTGCCGAACGGCAGCGTGGTGGTGGCGCTGAACCTGCCCAGCCCGGCGGGCCCGGGGCCCGGCTGCGTGCGCTTTCTGGTCCTGGCCCAGAACCGCGCCCGCGCCCTGACACGCCTGCGCAACCTCGGCCTGCGCGCGGTCTACCTGCGGGGGAACGCGGCTCCGCCCACCCCCGACGAGATCACCGCCGTCCTGCACCACCCCGACGGCCTCATATGGCGCACCACCCCTGACAGCGGCCTCCAGGGCCCCGACCTCACCCAGGAACTGTGGCGCCCGTTCAAGTCTTTCCTGAGACGCCCGGCGGCACCGGCGTAAGCGCCCCGTGCCGCCTTTCAGGCCGCGGTTGGACGACGGGTCAGACCACGGGCTTGCCCGTGAGCTCCACCCCGGCCGCCCGCAGCTCCTCCAGCGCCCGGTCCGTGGTCTCCTCGGAGACTCCGGCCGTGAGGTCCAGGAGAACCTGGGTGCGGAAGCCACCCCGGACCGAGTCCAGGGCGGTGGCACGGACGCAGTGGTCGGTGGCGATGCCGACCACGTCCACCTCGTCGATCTCGCGGGCGCGCAGCCAGTCACCCAGCGCGACCCCGTTCTCGTCGGCGCCCTCGAAACCGCTGTACGCCGCCGCGTACGCGCCCTTGTCGAAGACGGCGTCCACCGCGCCGGAGGCGACCGCCGGAGCGAAGTTCGGGTGGAATCCGACCCCCTCCGTGCCGGCCACGCAGTGCGCCGGCCAGGAGTGGACGAAGTCGGGGTTGTCGGCGAAGTGGCCACCGGGAGCGATGTGGAGGTCACGCGTGGCGACGACATGCCGGTAGCCGGCGGGCGCCTGCCCGATCAGCTCCGTGATGGCGGCGGCCACATCGGCGCCTCCGGCCACCGCGAGGCTGCCCCCCTCGCAGAAGTCGTTCTGCACGTCTACGACGATCAAGGCGCGGCGCATGGTCGGTGTCCTTCGACTGTGTCGAGTATGGGGTCGGTGAATGTGGCAGGGGGTGTGCGGGACCGGCCTGTGGAGTCGAGCCTAGAGACTTCACGTGCGGCGCGGGAGGGGGCATTCGGTTACGGCCTGCTGCGGCGGCGGGTGCGGTGTGCGTGTTGCCGTTGCATTCCCGCTGACCGCCCGTTCATTCGTGTTTGCCCAAGGGTGGCCGGAGCCGGCCGGAGCGCCGCCCGCGCGCGCTCCGGCGCACCCCGCGCACACCGTAGGGGCCCTATCAGATGTATTCCGTCGGAATAACCGGTTCCCCGCGCGAGAGCTGTGTCGCCGACAGCGGCAGGTTGGCGCGGGAGACCGCGTGCCGGTCGCGTACGACGTCGAGGGGCTCGCGGGAGAGGACCTGCCCGCCCTTGACGAGCTCCACCAGCAACTGTCGGTCGGCGAGCCCCAGGGGGACCGCCCCGGTGCCGATCACCTCGGCCTCGGCGACCCCCCGCTCGTCGAGCCGGCGCGCGGCCCACTTGCGCCCGCCGATCGAGGTCTTGCCGCCGGTGGACTTCTTGGCCACGGGCACCAGCGGAGCCTTCGGGTCCGCCGACTCGGCGCGGGCGACCAGCTTGTAGACCATCGAGCAGGTGGGATGGCCGGAACCCGTCACCAGCTGTGTACCGACCCCGTACGCGTCGACGGGCGCCGCCGCCAGCGAGGCGATCGCGTACTCGTCCAGGTCCGAGGTCACGATGATCCGCGTGTCCGTAGCGCCCAGCTCGTCCAGCTGCTGCCGCACCCGGTGCGCGACCAGCAGCAGGTCCCCGGAGTCGATCCGTACGGCCCCGAGCTCCGGCCCGGCGACGTCGACCGCCATCCGTACCGCCTCCGCGACGTCGTACGTGTCCACGAGCAGCGTCGTTCCCCGGCCCAGCGAGTTCACCTGGGCCTGGAAGGCGTCCCGCTCGCGGTCGTGGAGCAGGGTGAAGGCGTGCGCGGAGGTGCCGACGGTCGGGATGCCGTAGCGGAATCCGGCGGCCAGGTCGGAGGTGGTCGTGAAGCCGCCGACGTACGCGGCCCGCGCCGCCGCCACCGCGGCCAGTTCATGCGTCCGCCGGGCGCCCATCTCTATCAGTGGCCGGCCCCCGGCGGCCGAGGCCATCCGGGAGGCGGCGGCCGCGATGGCCGAGTCGTGGTTGAGGATGGAGAGGATCACCGTCTCCAGGAGCACGCACTCCGCGAAGGACCCCTCGACCCGCAGGATCGGCGAGCCCGGGAAGTACACCTCGCCCTCGGGGTAGCCCCAGATGTCCCCGCCGAAGCGGTACGAGGCGAGCCACTCCAGGGTCGGCTCGTCCACGATGGCGTTCTCGCGCAGGAAGCCGAGGACGTCGGCGTCGAAGCGGAAGTTCTCGACGGCGTCGAGAACCCGCCCGGTGCCCGCCACGACGCCGTAGCGCCGCCCCTCCGGCAGCCGCCGCGTGAAGACCTCGAAGACCGAGCGTCGCTCGGCGGTCCCCGCGGCCAGCGCGGCCTGCAGCATCGTCAGCTCGTACTGGTCCGTGAAGAGCGCCGTCGAGGGAACGTCCACCGGCAGCCCAAGGTCCGCTGTGTTCATAAGGCTGGATGGTACCCCCATCTCGTCACTCTGACGATTTGTAGGGGCTGTTGTATCCCGGTTGTATCCCGTCGTATTCCGGGGGTCCGTTTGTGCGGGCCCCCCTCTCTGGTGGCAGCATGGGCCGTGTGACCGCTCCCGCACCCCTAGAGATCGAAAAGACCGAGTCGGCGGAGGAGGTCTTCGCCGTACCCGAGCCCGACGTCCCCTGGGTCACCATCGTGCACAACGACCCGGTCAACCTCATGAGCTATGTGACGTATGTCTTCCAGACGTACTTCGGCTACACCAAGGACAAGGCCACCAAGCTCATGCTCGACGTCCATCACAAGGGCCGGGCGGTCGTCTCCAGCGGCACGCGCGAGGAGATGGAGCGCGACGTACAGGCCATGCACGGCTACGGTCTGTGGGCCACCCTTCAGCAGGACCGGAAGTAGCGGGACCGGAAACCGTCGGACCGGCGGCCGCCGGACCGGCAGCAGCCCGAGCCCTCCCTGTAAACCGCGAGCAGGACCGGAAGTAGCGAACTCACTCCATGCCAGGACACTTCGAACCGCTCCCCGGCGGCGGCGCGGCCGTCGCGCTCGACGAGGTCGAGATCTCCATCATCCGCTCCCTCGCCGTACAGCTCCTGGAGCTCATCGGTCCCGGCCCCGCGGAGAACGCCCCCGACGACCCGCTCGCCGAACTGTTCGCGGAGGGCCCCAGCGAACCGCCCTCCGACCCCGTGCTCCAGCGTCTCTTCCCGGACGCCTACAGCGGCCCCGACGTCGAGGCGACCTCGCCGGAACAGGCGGAGGAGCAGCGTGCGTACTCCTCCGAGTTCCGCCGCTTCACCGAGAACGACCTGCGCGCCGGCAAGCGCGAGAACGCCCTTGCGGTGATCCGCTCGCTGGACGCCCTCACCACGGCGGGTGACGGCGGCGCGGTCCTCAAACTCTCCCCCGAAGAGTCCGAGCAGTGGCTGCGCGCCCTCAACGACCTGCGCCTGGCGATCGGCGCCCGGCTCGACGTCGTCGACGAGGAGGACACCGACCTCCTCTACCGCCTCCCGGACGAGGACCCGCGCAAGCCGATGGTGATGGCGTACCTGTGGCTGGGCGGTCTCCAGGAGACGCTCGTCGAGACGCTGATGCACTGATCGGGTGCCGAGATGCCCTGACCAGGGTTTGGTTCAGGGTTCAATCGGTGTTCGCTCAGAGGACGCTCAGATCCGGATAACGATCCCGTCACCGCCCTGGCCTGGTATGCACACCTAAGTGCTGTTTGTCCGCTTCTCCCTGTGGCATGCCTTACATCACCCGCAGGCTGCCCATGTTGCGGCCGTGATAAATCTTCACGACCGCCCGACAGGACACCACCCATGTCCGGTCGGGTGCGCCACCGAGCCGGCGACCGCCGGCCAGGCACAGCTCCATCACATCCGGGGGGATCGGAACCCGATCCGAAGCCAGAGGACTGGCTCGGACCGGCATGGAGAAAGGCGCACCACACATGACCTCATCGCAGGTCGACAAGACCGACGAGCCGCGTGCCGGCAGTGAGGCCGTGGGCGGCGACGCCCCCGAAGAGGGGTACGAGCGCGGGCTCGGCAGTCGCCAGGTCCAGATGATCGCGATCGGCGGCGCCATCGGCGTCGGCCTCTTCCTGGGCGCCGGGGCGAACATCGCCAAGGCGGGGCCCAGCCTCATCTTCATGTACGCCCTCGCAGGCGTGATCATCTTCTTCATCATGCGGGCGCTCGGCGAGCTGCTCCTGTACCGCCCGGTCTCGGGCTCCTTCGCGGAGTACTCCCGCGAGTTCCTCGGCCCGTTCTTCGGCTACTTCACCGGCTGGACGTACTGGCTGATGTGGGTGGTCACCGGCATGGCGGAACTCACCGCCGCCGCGATCTACGTCCACTACTGGTTCCCGTCCATCCCCCAATGGGTGACGGCACTGGTCTTCCTGATCGTCCTCTTCGTGGCGAACCTGATCTCGGTGAAGCTCTTCGGAGAGATCGAGTTCTGGTTCTCGATGGTCAAGGTCACCGCCCTGATCGGCATGATCGTGATCGGCCTCGGCGTTCTCACCTTCGGCTTCAGCTCGGCCGGTGACACGGCCTCCGTCGCCAACCTCTGGCAGTTCGACGGCTTCTTCCCCAAGGGCATCGGCTCGTCCCTGATGACCCTCCAGGGTGTCATGTTCGCCTACCTCGCCGTCGAGCTCGTCGGCGTCACGGCGGGCGAGTCCGAGGACCCGGAGAAGACCCTCCCCAAGGCGATCAACACCCTCCCGTGGCGTATCGCGCTCTTCTACGTCGGCGCGCTCACGGTCATCCTCTGCGTCGTGAAGTGGACGGAGTTCGCCCCCGGCGTCAGCCCCTTCGTCGAGGCCTTCGCGAAGATCGGCATCCCGGCCGGCGCCGGCATCGTCAACTTCGTGGTCCTGACCGCCGCCCTGTCCTCCTGCAACTCCGGCATGTACTCCACGGGCCGCATGCTGCGCACCCTGGCGGACAACGGCGAGGCCCCCAAGGTCTTCAGCAGGCTCTCCTCGACCAAGACCCCGGCGATCGGCATCACCGTCTCCATGCTCTTCATGGGCATCGGCGTGATCCTGAACTACATCGTCCCGGAGAAGGCCTTCGGCTACGTCACCTCCGTGGCCACCGCCGCCGGCATCTGGACCTGGCTGATGATCCTGGTCAGCCACATCCTCTACCGCCGCGCGGTCGACGCCGGACGCCTGCCCGCCTCCTCCTTCCCTGCCCCGGGCGGAGCGAAGTGCAGCTGGATCGCGGTCGTCTTCCTGCTCTTCGTCACATGCCTCATCGCGTACGACGCCGACTCCCGCGTCTGCCTGTACGTGATGGCCGGCTGGGCCGCGGCCCTGGCCATCGGCTGGTGGGTGCTCAAGGCACGCAACCCCCAGGTCACCGAGCGCCGCGAGCCGACGTTCGAGAAAGTCGGCTGACCTCCCCGGTTCAGCATGGCCGACTCTCCGGGTTCAGCATGTGGGCCGCTCCGTACCACCCCTCGGTACGGAGCGGTCCTTCTGCTTATCCTGACCGACATGCTGACCATCACCCAGGCCCTCGTCGACCAGATCGTCGCGCACGCGCGCCAGGACCACCCCGACGAGGCGTGCGGCGTCGTCGCGGGCCCGGCCGGCTCGGGCCGCCCCGAGCGCTTCATCCCGATGCTCAACGCCGCCCGCTCGCCCACGTTCTACGAGTTCGACTCCGGCGACCTGCTGAAGCTGTACCGCGAGATGGACGACCGCGACGAGGAGCCGGTGATCATCTACCACTCCCACACGGCGACCGAGGCGTACCCCTCCCGCACCGACATCTCGTACGCCAACGAGCCCGGCGCGCACTACGTCCTCGTCTCCACGGCGGACGCGGACGACGCGGGTCCGTTCCAGTTCCGCTCGTACCGGATCGTCGAGGGAGAGGTGACGGAGGAAGAGGTCACGGTCGTGGACGCGTACTGATCCCGTCCTGACTCCGCCCCGATCCCGAACTTCGGGCAGAATTCATCCACCATCTGAGATCACACTCCGGGACCCGGACGGGGAATCGATACGATGAGCCCATGGTTTCCCAGGACGTGAGCGACAAGACGCCGGGCATGCTGCTCGTGGCGCGGCTGCACGTCGACCTGTGCAGGCTGCAGAGCGCCATCTGTACGCGCTGAACCCTGCCGCCGTACGGCCGTGAGCCACGGCTCCGCGGGGCCGCAACCGGCGTCCCGCCCTGCTGTTTCCGCGCTGCCGCGCGCCCACCGACCTGACTTTTCCTTCCGACAGGAGCCCGCAACCATGGCCATCGAGGTCCGCATCCCCACCATCCTCCGCACCTACACCGGCGGCGAGAAGGCCGTCGAGGGCGGCGGCGCGACCCTCGCCGAGCTCTTCGCCGACCTTGAGACCCGGCACGCGGGCATCCAGGCCCGGATCGTCGACGACGGCCAGCTGCGCCGCTTCGTCAACGTGTACCTGAACGACGAGGACGTCCGCTTTCTCGACGGCATCAACACCAAGCTCACCGACGGCGACAACGTGACGATCCTGCCGGCCGTGGCCGGCGGCATGGTCTGATCGGCTGCTGATCGCTGATGCGCTACGACTCCCCGCTCGCCGCGGTGGGCAACACCCCTCTGGTGCGCCTGCCACGGCTTTCGCCGTCCGCCGACGTCCGGATCTGGGCGAAGCTGGAGGACCGCAACCCGACGGGTTCGGTCAAGGACCGCCCGGCCCTCCACATGGTCGAACAGGCGGAGAAGGACGGCCGGTTGACGCCGGGCTGCACGATCCTGGAGCCGACGAGCGGGAACACCGGCATCTCGCTGGCCATGGCGGCGAAGCTCAAGGGCTACCGCATGGTGTGCGTGATGCCGGAGAACACCTCTCAGGAGCGGCGGGACCTGCTGGCCATGTGGGGCGCGGAGATCATCTCCAGCCCCGCGGCCGGCGGTTCCAACACCGCCGTGCGCGTCGCGAAGGAACTGTCGGCCGAGCACCCCGACTGGGTGATGCTCTACCAGTACGGGAACCCCGACAACGCGGGCGCCCACTACGCGACGACGGGCCCCGAAATCCTGGCGGACCTCCCCTCCATCACGCACTTCGTCGCCGGCCTCGGCACGACGGGCACCCTGATGGGCGTCGGCCGCTACCTCCGGGAGAACAAGCCGGACGTGAAGATCGTCGCCGCGGAGCCGCGCTACGACGACCTGGTGTACGGCCTGCGCAACCTGGACGAGGGGTTCGTCCCCGAGCTGTACGACGCGTCGGTCCTCACCTCCCGCTTCTCGGTCGGCTCCGCCGACGCGGTCACCCGCACCCGTGAGCTCCTCCAGCAGGAGGGCATCTTCGCGGGCGTCTCCACCGGGGCCGCGCTGCACGCCGCGATCGGCGTCGGCAAGAAGGCGCTCGCCGCCGGTGAGTCCGCCGACATCGTCTTCGTCGTCGCCGACGGCGGCTGGAAGTACCTGTCGACGGGCGTCTACACCGCCGCGACCACGGAAGAAGCCATCGAAACCCTCCAGGGCCAGCTCTGGGCGTAGGCCGCACGGGCGGCGGCCAGGACGCCTTCGCGGCCGCGCCGTCCGCCGAGTACGGGAGCGGGTGCGGGACGGGTTGCCCACCCCGCCGCCCTTGCCCCTCCCATCCTCACCAGGGGGCCCCGCTCCTCACCAGGGGGCTCCGCCCTCGAACCCCCGATCGGCCCGAACGGCCTCGTCCTCAAGCGCCGGACGGGCTGAAGGATGCGCGCCGGCGCTCTTGAGGGGCGCGGGGAACTGCGCGACCAGCCCTCACTCACCCGCAGCCGAAAGACCGCCTCACGGGGCCTGGGGCGGAGCCCAGGGGAGGGGACGGGCAGGGGCGGCGGGGGCGAGAGACAGCCTCAGCCGGCCAGGTAGCGGACCTGGTCCCAGAGCACCGGATCCACCACCCCCACCCGCCGCCGGAACTCCCACAAGGGCACCTCGCGCAGCTCATCCGTCTCCAGGAAGCTCGCCCGCCCATGCGCGTCGCCGACGGCACCCGGCGGCAGCGGAATCACCCCGGCCCGCTCGTCGTGGTACTTGCTCGTGATCTTCGCGACGGTCACCCGTTCTCCCCGCACGGCCAGCACCAGACACGGCCGGTCCTTCTCCCCGGGCCCGTCCTCGTACGGAACCTTCGCCCACCAGATCTCCGCCGGCCGCGGCCGGGGTATCCGCAGCCGTTCCCGCCGCCCGGCCGACGGCCGCCCGGGCGGCCGAGTCCGACGGGCGGCCCGGTCTCCTCGGCGCCCACGGCGCCCCCAGCCGTCCACCAGCGTCGCGACCAGCGCGAGCAGCACAACGGCCGCCAACGCGAGCCACCAGGACGTGTCCATACCAAAGAAGGTACCGGCGCGCACTCCGCCTCGCCCCCTGCCCGCGGGACCCAGGCATCCGACCTCCGGTCGACCATCCATCCGAACCGGTGACACCACAGGTGAGTTCGCCCACAACGGCCCCTGGTGGAGGAGCGACCCGCCCTTTTGCGCCTTACGCTCGACGGACCGCACGACCCCCGTTCCCGTATCTGCATCCGAGTACCTGCACCCCGCATCTACTCTCTGCACTTCCTGTCAGCGCGGAGGTTCCAGCTCTTATGAAGCTCACCGTCGTCGGCTGCTCGGGGTCGTTCCCGTCCGCGGAATCGGCCTGCTCGAGCTACCTCGTAGAGGCCGACGGCTTCAGGCTGCTTCTCGACATGGGCAATGGTGCCCTTGGCGAGCTGCAGCGCCACTGCGGTCTCTACGACCTCGACGCGATCTTCCTCAGTCATCTGCACGCCGACCACTGCATCGACATGTGCGCGTACTTCGTCGCGCGCTACTACCGCCACGACGGCGGTCGCTGCGACCCGCTCCCCGTCTACGGACCCGAGGGCACGGAACAGCGACTGACCACCGCGTACGCGGACACTCCCACCGCCTCCTCGATGAGCGAGGTCTTCGACTTCCACACCGTCAAACCGGGCACGTTCGAGATCGGCCCGTTCACCGTGCACACGGAGCGGGTGCGCCATCCCGTGGAGGCGTACGGCATCCGTATCGAACACGGCGGGAAGTCGCTGACGTACTCCGGGGACACCGGCGTCACCGACGCGCTGGACGAACTCGCCCGGGACACCGACCTGTTCCTCTGCGAGGCCGCGTTCACGCACGGCAAGGAGAACATCCCCGACCTGCACCTCAACGGCCGCGAGGCGGGTGAGAGCGCCGACCGCGCCGGCGCCCGCCGCCTGCTGCTCACCCACATCCCGCCGTGGACGGACCCCCGGATCAACCTGGCCGACGCCCGCGCGGTGTACTCGGGCCCGGTGGATCTGGCGACGCCCCGGATGTCGTACGAGATCTGAGTCTCCGGGTACGCGAAGGCCGTACGCGAAGGCCCCCGGAACCGACTGGTTCCGGGGGCCTTCGGTCATACGGTCGGACGGCTCACGCCTTCGTGAGGTCCTCGACCTCCTCCTCGGGCTCGCGGCCCGGGGTGGCGAGGTCGAACTTGAGGATCGCGAAGCGGAAGACCACGTAGTAGATCACCGCGAAGACCAGGCCGATCGGGATGATCAGCCAGGGCTTGGTGGCCAGGTTCCAGTTGAGGAAGTAGTCGATGGCGCCTGCCGAGAAGCTGAAGCCGTGGTGGACGCCCAGGGCCCAGGTGACGGCCATCGAGAGCGCGGTCAGCACCGCGTGGATCACGTACAGGACCGGCGCGATGAACATGAACGAGAACTCGATCGGTTCGGTGATGCCGGTGACGAACGACGTCAGCGCAAGGGAGAGCATCATGCCGCCGACGGCCTTGCGGCGTTCGGGGCGGGCGCAGTGCGTGATGGCCAGGGCGGCGGCCGGGAGAGCGAACATCATGATGGGGAAGAAGCCCGTCATGAACTGGCCGGCGGTCGGGTCGCCGTGGAAGAAGCGCGGCAGGTCGCCGTGCCACACGGCGCCGGCGGAGTCCTTGTAGGTGCCGATCTCCTGCCAGGCCACTGTGTTGACGAACTGGTGCATGCCGACCGGGAGCAGCGCACGGTTGATGGCGCCGAAGATGCCCGCGCCGACGGCACCGAGTCCGGTCATCCACTCACCGAAGTTGGTGATGACGGCGCCGATGGGCTCCCAGACCAGACCGAAGAAGACACCGACGGCGGTGCCGATGAAGGCCATCAGGATCGGGACGAGCCGGCGGCCGTTGAAGAAGCCGAGCCAGTCGGGCAGCTTGGTGCGGTGGAAGCGCTGCCAGGTGACGGCGGCTATCAGGCCCATGATGATGCCGCCGAGGACCTTCGGGTCGTTGTACGTCGCGGCGACGTCCACACCCTTGGTGACCTTGGCGTCGGTGATGGGGAACGCGGTGAGTACGTTCTTGTAGACCAGGAAACCGACCAGCGCCGCCAGCGCGGTGGAACCGTCGGACTTCTTGGCGAAGCCGATGGCGATGCCGACGCAGAACAGCAGCGGCAGATTGCTGAAGACCGCGTCACCGGCGGTGGCGAAGACGGACGCCACCTTGTCCCAGCCGAGGCCGTCCTTGCCGAACACGTCCGGCTGGCCGAGGCGGAGCAGGATGCCCGCCGCAGGCAGCACGGCGATCGGCAGCTGTAGGCTCCGACCGACCTTCTGCAGGCCCTGGAACAGGCCGGATCCCCGCTTCTTCGCGGGAGCCGCCGATGCGGTGGCGGTGCTCATAGTTCCTCCATGTGCCGGCGCTGCCGGGGGACGGGAAGGTGAAAAAAGGGGGCGGGCAGCGGCCGCGTGGTCTACACCACTCAGTGGTGTAGACCTGTTGTAGCACGGTGAAGGCTGGATAAGGAACCCACGAATTTTGTAGCCTCGGCCATACCGGAAATACCCCCCGCATTCATGCCGAAGGGCCCCCGGGCCTGCAGGTCCGGGGGCCCTTCGGGCGGGGGAGGGCTACGCCTTGGTGAGGTCCTCGACCTCTTCCTCCGGCTCCCGTCCCGGCGTTCTGAGATCGAACCTGGTGATCGCGAAGCGGAAGATCACGTAGTACAGGACGGCGAAGCACAGCCCGATCGGGATGATCGCCCACGGTCTCGTCGCCAGGTTCCAGTTGATGACGTAGTCGATGAGACCGGCGGAGAAGCTGAAGCCGTCGTGCACGCCCAGCCCCCAGGTCACCGCCATGGAGACACCGGTGAGCAGCGCGTGGACGGCGTACAGCACCGGCGCGATGAACACGAAGGAGTACTCGATCGGTTCGGTGATGCCGGTGACGAACGACGTCAGCGCGAGGGAGAGCATCATGCCGCCGATCTCCTTGCGGCGGTGCGGCCTCGCGCAGTGGGTCATGGCCAGACAGGCGGCCGGCAGCGCGAACATCATGATGGGGAAGAAGCCCGAGGTGAATTGACCCGCGTTCGGGTCGCCCTGCAGGAACATGTTGATGTCACCGTGCACCACCGTCCCGTCCGGTGTGGTGTAGCTGCCGAACTGGAACCAGATGGGCACGTTCAGGAACTGGTGCAGGCCGATCACCAGCAGTGCGCGGTTGGCCACACCGAACATGCCCGCGCCCCACGCGCCCAGACTGACCAGCCAGTCGCTGAAGGTCTGCAGGGCGTCGCCGATCGGCGGCCAGATCCACAGGCACAGCGCGGCGAACACGATGGCGACGAACGACATGATGATCGGCACGAGCCGGCGCCCGTTGAAGAAGCCGAGCCAGTCGACCAGCCTGGTGCGGTGGAACCGCTGCCAGAAGTGGGCGGTCAGCAGCCCCATCACGATGCCGCCGAAGACCCCTGGATTCTGGTACGTGAACGCCGTCACGGAGGTGTCGGGCAGCTGGCAGCCGATGTTCTGGATGACCTTCGCCTGCTGCGCACAGCTCTCCGGGAACTGGTGCAGCACGCCGAAGTAGACGAGGAACCCCGCGACCGCCGCGAGCGCGGTGGAGCCGTCCGCCTTCTTGGCCATGCCGATGGACACACCCACGCAGAACAGCAGGGGCAGCCCCAGCGAGCCGTCGAGCAGCGCCCCGCCGGCGCCCTTCATGACCTTGGAGACGCTGTCCCAGCCGAGTCCGTCCGAGCCGAACATGTCGGGCTGGCCGAAGCGGTTGAGAATGCCCGCCGCCGGCAGCACCGCGATCGGCAGCTGAAGGCTGCGGCCCATCTTCTGCAGCCCCTGGAACAGCTTGTTCCAGCGGGCCCGTGCGGGCGCGGGGGCGCTGTCGGCACTCATGGGCGTCCTCCGGGCGGGGCCGGGTTGGCGACTGCCCGCCCACTGGTGTAGACCAGTCGACGAACGGTTGCGCTGTCGTGAACGCCATCATTCGGTACGCGCGACAGGGCCGCTCGCAAAGATGGGCCAACTGTGGGTTACTGCGACAAAGCGGTTCTGATCAGGGAGTAGGACATGGCCACGAAGGCTGAGAAGATCGTCGCCGGGCTCGGCGGCATCGACAACATCGAAGAGGTCGAGGGCTGCATCACCCGCCTGCGTACCGAGGTCGTGGACCCGGGCAAGGTCGACGAGGCCGCCCTGAAGGCCGCCGGCGCCCACGGCGTCGTCAAGATGGGCACCGCGATCCAGGTCGTCATCGGCACCGACGCCGACCCCATCGCCGCGGACATCGAAGACATGATGTGACCGAGAAGACGTGATGTGAACCGACGCGAACCGACGTGAGTCGATCTGGGTCGATGTGAGTCGAAGGGGCACCCTTGAGCCCCGTACCTCACCCTTCAGGGGCCGCTTCCACAACCGGAGGCGGCCCCTCGGCCGTATGCCGCTAGGCTCGACGTCATGTCTCGAATCGACGGCCGCACCCCCGAACAACTGCGCCCCATCACCATCCAGCGCGGCTGGAGCAAGCACGCCGAGGGCTCCGTCCTCGTCTCCTTCGGCGACACCAAGGTGTTCTGCACCGCCTCCGTCACCGAGGGCGTCCCGCGCTGGCGCAAGGGCAGCGGCGAGGGCTGGGTCACCGCCGAGTACTCCATGCTTCCCCGCGCCACGAACACCCGCGGAGACCGCGAGTCGGTGCGCGGCAAGATCGGCGGCCGTACGCACGAGATCTCGCGCCTCATCGGACGCTCCCTGCGCGCCGTCATCGACTACAAGGCGCTCGGCGAGAACACCATCGTCCTCGACTGCGACGTCCTCCAGGCCGACGGCGGCACGCGCACGGCGGCCATCACCGGCGCGTACGTGGCGCTGGCCGACGCGATCACCTGGGCGCAGGCCAAGAAGCTGGTCAAGCCCGGCCGCAAGCCCCTGACCGGCACCGTCTCCGCCGTCTCGGTCGGCATCGTCGGCGGGATCCCCCTCCTGGACCTCTGCTACGAGGAGGACGTGAAGGCCGACACCGACATGAACGTCGTCTGCACCGGCGACGGACGCTTCGTCGAGGTCCAGGGCACCGCGGAGGCCGAGCCCTTCGACCGCAAGGAGCTGAACGCCCTGCTCGACCTCGCCGTCTCCGGCTGCGACGAGCTCGCGGCGATCCAGCGGGCGGCCCTCGAGGCAACCGCGGAATAACCCTTCGCGTTCTTAGGGGTACGGGCGTACGGTCCAGCCGTGCGCCCCCGTCGGCCCCCGCACGGGCCGAGCCGACCGCGCCACGGGGTCGACCACACGTTTGTCCACGGGGAGGGACCGTTCCATGGCCGCGCGCCACCGACGCCGCACAGTCGCATTCGCCGTCGCCGCCGTATTCGTCGCCCTGCCGGCGGCCGTCGGCTGCGACGCCGTCAACAAGGCCCTGGACTGCGTCCAGACCGCCGACTCCATCGCCGACAGCGTCACCGACCTCCAGCAGGCCGTGGAGAACGCGGCGAACGACCCGACGCAGACCGACGAGTCCCTCAACGCGATCGAGAACAACCTCGACAAGATCGGCGACAAGACGGACAACGCCGACGTCAACAAGGCGGTCGACGACCTGAACAAGGCCGTCGGCAACGTCCGTACGGCCGTCAAGAACGGCGACCACACGCCCGACGTCAGCCCGGTCACCGACGCGGCCGGGGAACTGACGAAGGTCTGCACGCCGTGACGAGCGGCTTTCCGGCCCCTGGATACTGGTCCCCATGACCCGCCTGATCCTCGCCACCCGCAACGCCGGAAAGATCATCGAGCTGAAGGCGATCCTCGCCGACGCCGGTCTCTCCCATGACCTCGTCGGCGCGGACGCCTACCCGGACATCCCCGACGTCAGGGAAACCGGCGTCACCTTCGCCGAGAACGCCCTCCTCAAGGCCCACGCCCTGGCCCAGGCCACCGGCCTGCCCGCCGTCGCCGACGACTCCGGCCTCTGCGTGGACGTCCTGAACGGCGCCCCCGGCATCTTCTCCGCCCGCTGGGCAGGACGGCACGGGGACGATCGCGCGAACCTGGACCTTCTCCTGGCCCAGCTCTCGGACATCTCTGACGAACACCGGGGCGCCCACTTCGCCTGCGCGGCGGCGCTCGCCCTGCCGGACGGCAGGGAACGGGTCGTCGAGGGGCAGCTGAGGGGCACGTTGCGCCGCACCCCGACCGGCACGAACGGCTTCGGCTACGACCCGATCCTCCAGCCGGAGGGGGAGAAGCGGACGTGCGCGGAGCTCTCCCCCGATGAGAAGAACGCGATCAGCCACCGGGGGAAGGCGTTCCGGGGGCTGGTGCCGGTGGTTCGGGAGCTGTTGGGCTGAGGGCGCGTACGGCGAAGGCCCGGCTCGCGGGTGTGCGAGCCGGGCCTGGGCTTGGTGCGCCCGGTCGGATTCGAACCGACAACAGCTGGTTCCTAGGACCAGTCTCTCTGCCAATTGGAGTACAGGCGCGTGTACCGCGCCCTACTTTACTGGGCGAAGCCGACTGTTGGTGGAGCGATCCCCACTACGAGGTTCGCCGTCGCCCCCCCTCGACACCAGGTGCTGGTGATCGCGTGACAGTTGGGGCACAGCAAACGGAGGTTCTCCGGGCGGTCGTCGCTCCAGTCTCCGTTGATGTGGTCGACTTCCAGTGTCATGGGTTCTCCGAGCCACGCAGATTCAGTGCCACACTCGGCACATTGCTCGGGTATTCCGATTTGGCAGAGCGCTCGGCGTAACTGCGAAGTCCTTGTCCGGCGCTTCCCGCTGTGCTGGATCAGAGTGTCCTCCGGTCGTTTGGCAGGCGACGTACCTGGCCTTCCTCGCTGGTGTGCCTGCCCCAGGAAGTGAGTGGTTGGGAGGCATTCTTCAGTGATCCACTGGCGCAACATCGCGCGTTGGCTGGCGTTGTCCGGGCGGCCGAGGTGGCGAAGCGCTTCGGCGATGGAGAATGCACCTGCCACCGCCACGCGCAGTTCGTCAGACGTAGGCCGAGTCTGTTCGGTGTGGCTGCCGCAGTGCCGGAAGTGCGAGATGTCGATCCCGAAGTGAGCGAAGCGTCTCGTCAGGTAGCGCCGGAGGTAGCCGTATGGCTGGGTGCCGAAAAGGGCGATGACCTCGTCGATGTCGGAGCACTGTTCGGCGGCTTGCGTCATCCGCTCGCGGGTGTACTGCACACCACTGCTCATGAGGTGCCGCCCTTGGCGCGTCCCTTGGCGCGACCTCGGTAACTGTCCGTCGTGGAGTGGCAGTTGGGGCAGAGGAACCGGAGGTTCTCGATGCGGTTGTCACGCCAGTTGCCATCGATATGGTCGACCTCCAGGGGAGGTGGATGACCTCGCCAGGTCGGTTCCGTGCCACAGCGCGCGCAACGTTCGGGCACGCCCAGGGTCGTCATCGCCCGTTTGAGTCGGTCGCTCGGGATGCGCCGGGCATGACCAGCCGACTGCTCGACGAGCAAGGCCTCCGGTGTCCGAGGTCGTCTGGTCTCCCCACGTCGGGTTGGGACTTGGAAGTGCGAGGTGTCGATGCCGTACGCCTTGATCCGGCGGTGGATGTCGGTGTGGTGACCGCCCACCGCGTCGAGTCCGAGTCGGCGCAGCACGTCGTACACGCTTGTCGATGCGGAGACGACCGGTTCAAGGATCTCCTTGGTCCACCGCGCTCCCTCACGTTCGAAGTGAGAGGTGTCCACGCCGAGCTTCTTCATCCGCTCAAGGACGTACCGCCGCGTCGAACTCTTCGGATCAACCCCCAGTTTCGTCAACGCCTCCGACAACGTCCGCGACGACCTCGCCGCCTCCTCCAGGCGCTCCTTGGTGTACGGGCTGACCGGCATGGTTCCCCTCCGTTCCGGGCACACGTTCGTGGCCTCGTACGGAGTGACGAACCGTTTATCGGATGGTCACGTCCGGCTTTTGGTACTGTGCTGATCAGCAGTCAGGCCTTTCGGATTCGGACATGGCGTCCGCCCGGGAGGCTTTTTTCATGCCCGGGAACCGAAATCTTCGGAGGGGGACCATGTCCGACACGACCGTGCGCCTCGCCCACGCCACCGACCGCCCCGTACTCGACCGTCTCTGGGCGCTGTTCCAGCACGACCTGTCCGAGTTCCGGGGCGTGTTGCCCCGTCCGGACGGGTCGTTCCGCAGCGAGCGGCTGGACGCGGCGTTCGCGGACGGCGACCGGGTGCCGTATCTGGTGACGAGGGGGGAACACCCCGTCGGGTTCGTCTTCGTGCGGGGGCTGGACAGTCCGATCCGCGTGCTCAGCAGCTTCTTCGTGGTGCGCGGGGCGCGTCGGACGGGGGTCGGGCTGTGTGCCGTCCGTGAGGTCGTCGCCCGGCATCCGGGGCCGTGGGAGGTCGCCTTCCAGGACAACAACCCGGGCGCCGTGCGCTTCTGGCGCCGTGTCGCCGCCGATATCGCGGGCGACGCCTGGACGGAGGAGCGCAGGCCGGTACCGGGGCGACCGGACCTGGCTCCCGATGTGTGGATCTCGTTCTGACGCGGCGGGTCCGACGCGGCGGGAGTGGGTGTCTCAGTGCCCCGATGTCATCTTCAGGCCCACCACGGACACCACGAGCAGGCAGACGAAGAAGATGCGGGCGGCGGTCGCCGGTTCGCCGAGGACGAGCATGCCCAGGAGCGCCGCGCCGGCCGCGCCGATGCCCACCCAGACGCCGTAGGCGGTGCCGATGGGGAGGGACTTGGCGGCGTAGGAGAGGAGGACCATGCTCGCGACGATGCCCGCGCCGGTGAGGACGCTGGGGACGAGGCGGGTGAAGCCGTCGGTGTACTTCATGCCGATCGACCAGCCGACTTCGAGCAGACCGGCGACGAGCAGCAGGATCCAGGCCATGGGAGGCACCTCCGTGAGTGATCAACAGGGGTGCGTCGTCTTTGCCTGGGAGCTTTTTCGCTCTCCGCCCGGTACGGCGCGTCTCGTCGGGGCCTTCCAACGTCTTCCACGGTAGCAAAGCGCAGGCAAAAGGGGCTGGTGACCATGGTCACCAGCCCCGTCATGTCGGCTACGCCCTACAAATACAAGCCGGTCGAGTCCTCGGAGCCCTCGAAGCGGTCCGCCGCCACGGCGTGCAGGTCGCGCTCGCGCATCAGCACGTACGCGATCCCCCGCACCTCGACCTCGGCCCGGTCCTCGGGGTCGTACAGGACGCGGTCGCCCGGTTCCACCGTCCGTACGTTCTGCCCGACCGCGACGACCTCGGCCCAGGCGAGGCGTCGGCCGACGGCCGCCGTCGCGGGGATCAGGATCCCGCCGCCGGAACGCCGCTCGCCCTCGGCGGCGTCCTGCCGCACCAGCACGCGGTCGTGCAGCATCCGGATGGGCAACTTGTCGTGGTGGGGGGTCTGCTTGTCCCGATTGGCGCTCACGCCCAGAACCTACCTGCCTTTGAGCCGTCCGTACGCAGCCGGGTCGAGGCGAGTCGAGCCGGGATCGAGGTCCAGCCGGGGTCGAGCCGTTGTCAGCGCCTGCGTCGCCGTGAGCCCGCCACCATCAGGCCCACGACCCCGACCGTGACGAGTGCGAGGGGCACGATGCGCTCCAGGCGCGGCGCGCCGTCCTCGGTGACGAACTGCCCCTTCACATCGCCGACCACCCGGTTGACGCCGACGTAGGCGCGGCCGAGCGTGTGGTCGATCTGGGAGGCGACCTTGGCCTTGGCGTCGCCGACGATCGTCTTCGGGTGGACGCGCACGCCGATCTCGTCGAGCGTCTCGGCGAGTGTTTCGCGGCGGCGCTTGATGTCCGCCTCGATCTGCGCCGGAGTCCTGGTATCCGACGTTCTCGACGTATCCGACACCGCGCTGCCTCCGTGGTCGTGTTCCGATCTCTGCCTCTGTGCCGTCGACAGTCTGTCAGCTCGGGCCGCCGCTCACCCCTCGGCACCCCCATTACGCTCGTTCCCGTAGTTCCGTAAGCATTCACCCCGGCCACGTGAGGTACCGATGAGCGAGCGACTCCAGCCCGGCGACACCGCCCCCGCCTTCACCCTGCCCGACGCCGACGGCAACGAGGTCTCCCTCGCCGACCACAAGGGCCGCAAGGTCATCGTCTACTTCTACCCGGCCGCCCTGACCCCCGGCTGCACCAAGCAGGCCTGTGACTTCACGGACAACCTCGACGTGCTGGCCGGTGCCGGGTACGACGTCATCGGCGTCTCCCCGGACAAGCCCGAGAAGCTCGCGAAGTTCCGCGAGAAGGAGTCCCTGAAGGTCACCCTGGTCGGCGACCCCGACAAGACCGTCCTGGAGGCGTACGGCGCCTTCGGCGAGAAGAAGCTGTACGGCAAGACGGTCGTCGGCGTCATCCGCTCCACGGTGATCGTGGACGAGGAGGGCAAGGTCGAGCGGGCGCTGTACAACGTCAAGGCGACCGGGCACGTGGCGAAGATCATCAAGGATCTGGGTATCTGAGATTCCTGAACCGCGGTTTGTGAACCGCGGTTTGTGAACCTCTGTTCATGGATCCGCGGTTCCTGGATCCGCCGTTCGTCCCGCCCAGGCGCGGGTCACTGTTTTCGTGACGTCAGTCCGCTCAGTGGCCCCGCTCCCGCGGTCGTCCCCGCCGTACCGCCGCCGTCCGTGGTCCCGCCCGACGGGGCCGCGGTGTCGCCGCCGGTGGTGGTGCCCGCGTCCGTGGTGCCGCCGGTGGTCGTCCCGTCGGTCGTGCCGCCCCCGGTGGTGGCGCCGCCGTCCGTCTGGCCCTGCGTCTGGCCTTGGGTCTGGCCGTCCGTCTGGCCCTGGGTCTGGCCTTGGGTCTGGCCGTCCGTCTGGCCCTGGGTCTGCCCCTGGGTCTCGTCCGGGGGCGGGCTCTGGGTGGCCGTCCCGCCGGTGGCCTGGCCCCCGTTGTCCTGGCCGCCGGTGCCGGGGGTCTGGTCGGTGGGGCCGGTGCTCGGGAGCTGCTGCTCCTCCGCGCCGGGCTGGAGCTGGAGGTCGAAGTCCTTCGCGCTGCTGCCCTTGAGCGCGGCCTTCGTGTACTGCGCCCAGATCCGCGCCGGGTAGCCGCCGCCGTTGATGCGGGCCTGGCCGAGGGCGCCGTAGAGCGACTCGTGGGTGCCGGTGTCGGGGTCCTGGCCCATGACGGAGACGACGGTGGCGAGGTCGGGGGTGTAGCCCGCGAACCAGGCCGCCTGGTCCTCCTCCGCGGTGCCGGTCTTGCCCGCGGCGGGCCGGCCGGCGGCCAGCGCGGCGGTACCGGTGCCGCCCTCGACGACGCTCTGCAGGATGGACGTGGTGGTGTCGGCGGCCTCCCGGGGCACCGCCTGCTCGGTGTCCTGCTTGGGCAGGCTCACGGCCGACGTGCCGTCCTTGGTGACCTTCTCGACGAGCGTGTACGTGCCGTGCTTGCCGTGGTTGGCGAGTGTCGCGTACGCCTCCGCCATGTCGAGGACGCTGGCCGTGGACGGGCCGAGCGCGATGGACGGGGTGGCGGTCAGGTCGGGAGTGCTGGAGGGGATGCCGAGGGCTTCAGCGGTCTGCTTGACCTTGCCGGGGCCGACGTCGACGGCCATCTGCGCGTACACGGCGTTGACGGACTTGTCGGTGGCGGTGCGCACCGTGATGGGCCCGTACGAGATCTTGTCCTCGTTCTCGGGCGCGTACGAGCCACCGTTCCAGCCCTGCACGGGGCGCTTGTTGGTGCCGTCGTAGACCGCGTTCGGGGTGATCGTGCGGCCGTCCTGCGTCTGCGAGCCGTTCTGCACGGCCGAGGTGAACACGAGCGGCTTGAAGGTGGAGCCGACCTGGTAGTCACGGCGTGTCGCGTTGTTGACGTACTGCTTGGTGTAGTCGATGCCGCCGTACATCGCGACGACCTTGCCGGTGGCCGGGTCGATGGAGACGCCGCCGGCGCGGACGTACCGGTCGACCTTGCGGTTCTTCTTGTCGAGGTTCGACATCACCTGGTCGTTGACGGCCTTGACGAAGGCGTTCTGTCTGGACTTCTGGAGGGTGGTCGTGATGCGGTAGCCGCCGGTGGTCAGGGTGTCCTCGTCGATGATCTTGTTCGAGACGAGGTAGTCCTTGACCGCCTGCACCAGGTAGCCGCGCTGGCCCGACATGGCGGCCGCGACCACTTCCTGCTTGGGCTGCGGGAACGTGGCCTTGGCCCGGTCCGCCCGGGTCAGCCAGTTCTTCTTGACCATGCCGTCGAGGACGTAGTTCCAGCGGGCGACGGCCGCGGACTTGTTCTCGGGATGTGCGACCACGTCGTACTCGCTCGGCGCGTTCAGGAGCGCGGCGAGGTAGGCACCCTGACCGATCGTCAGGTTCTTGGCGTCGACGCCGTAGTACGCCTGGGCGGCGGCCTGGATGCCGTACGCGTTGCGGCCGTAGTAGCTGGTGTTGAGGTAGCCCTCGAGGATGTCGTCCTTGCTCTTCTGGCGGTCGAGCTTGATGGAGATGAAGAACTCCTTCACCTTCCGCGTGGCGGTCTGCTCCTGGCCCAGGTAGTAGTTCTTCACGTACTGCTGGGTGATCGTCGAACCGGACTGCTTGCCCTTGCCGGTGACGGTGTTCCAGCCCGCGCGGATCATCGCCTTCGGGTCGACGGCCGACTCGGTGTAGAAGTCGCGGTCCTCGGCGGCGAGCGCCGCGTGCTGGGCGTCCTCCGAGATCTCCGCGAGCGCCACGTTCTCGCGGTTGACCTCGCCGTCGCGGGCGAGCTGGCTGCCGTCCGCGTACAGGTAGACGTTGCTCTGCTTGGTCGCGGCGGCGTTCGCGGGCGGGATCTTGACCAAGTAGTAGCCGAGTGTGAACAGGCCGATCACGAGCAGTGTCGCGCCGAGGAACGTGCCGAGCACCATCCGCCAGGTCGGGATGAGCCGCCCCCAGCCCGTCCGCTTCCGCCTGGGCTTCTTCCCCGCCTTGCCCGGCGTCCCCGGCGCGTCCGTCCCACCCGGATCGCCGTCGCTGCCCGGCCCGCCCGGTGCCGCTTGGGGCGCCGGTTCCGGTTCCCTCGGGGCCCAGCCCTGGCTGTTCTGCTGCGGCTGCGGCTTGTCACTCATCTGTTCGCCGGACTCCTGTTTCGCATCGTACGTTCCCGTACGCCCTCATACGCCTGGTGCGCCCCCTGATGAAGACTGTCGCACCAAGCGTTCCGTTCCCGGATCCCGGCACGTGTCGCGCCTGAAAATGCCTGGCAGGCGAAGCCGGGCGGGGCTAGGCTCCTGCGCTTCGGCCACAACGGCCCTATTGACGCAAGGAGGACATCCTCGTGGGGACAGGGCGGTTGTACACGGCCGTCGCGGTGGGCGGGTTCCGGCGCTACGCCACTTACCGGACGGCGACGGCGGCGGGGGTGTTCACCAACACCGTCTTCGGGCTGATCCTGGCGTACGTCTTCATGGCGTTGTGGGACGAGAAACCGCACCTCGGCGGCTATGACCAGGCCCAGGCGCTCACCTATGTGTGGCTCTCCCAGGCGCTGCTCATGGCGATGGCGACGATGGGCGGCGGCTTCGAGGAGGAGCTGATCGAGCGCATCCGTACGGGTGACATCGCGATCGACCTGTACCGGCCCGCGGACCTCCAGTTGTGGTGGCTGTCCCAGGACGCGGGGCGGGCCGTGTTCCATCTGCTGGGGCGCGGAGTGGTGCCCCTGGCGTTCGGCGCGCTCTGCTTCGAACTGGCGCTCCCCGCCGACCCGCTGACCTGGATCGCGTTCCTGATCGCGGTCGCGCTCGGAATGGTCGTCAGCTTCTCGCTCCGCTACCTGGTGGCCCTGTCCGCGTTCTGGCTGCTCGACGGGGCGGGCGCGGCACAGATGTCCATGATCGCGGGTGTCTTCTGCTCGGGGATGCTGCTGCCGCTGAACGTCTTCCCGGGCGCGCTGGGCGAGGTCGTACGCGCCCTGCCCTGGTCGTCCCTGGTCCAGGGCCCCGCGGACGTTCTGCTCGGCACCGCGGACCCCCTCGCCACGTACGCCTTCCAGGCGAGCTGGGCGATGGGGCTGCTGGCCCTGGGCCGGCTGATCCAGTCGGTGGCGACACGGAGGGTGGTGGTGCAGGGTGGCTGACTCGGCGGAGGTACCGGCAACCTCACGGGGCTCAGGGGACTCGGTCACCTCCCGGGAGCCGGCGGCTTCGGCGGTCCTGGGTGCGCCACAGGGGACGTATGCCCGAGTGCGGGACGGAGTCCGCGCCTACCGGTTGATCGCCGGGATGTGGATCCGCTCCACGATGGCCTACCGCGCCTCCTTCGTGATGACCACCTTCGGGAACTTCGCGGCGACCGCCCTCGACTTCGTCGCCGTCCTGCTGATGTTCTCGCGGGTCGACCGGCTCGGCGGCTACAGCCTGCCCGAGGTCGCCTTCCTGTACGGCGTCTCGGCCACCTCCTTCGGGATCACGGACCTGGTGGTCGGCTCGATGGACCGGCTCGGGCGCCGGGTGCGCGACGGCACCCTCGACACGCTCCTCGTACGCCCCGTCCCCGTACTCGCCCAGGTCGCCGCCGACCGCTTCGCGCTGCGCCGCCTCGGCCGGGTCACCCAGGGGCTGATGGTCCTCGCGTACGCGATCGCCGTGCTCGACATCCACTGGACGCCGCTCCGACTGCTCATGGTCCCGCTGATGCTGCTCTGCGGCGCCGGCATCTTCTCGGCCGTGTTCGTGGCGGGCGGCGCCTTCCAGTTCATCGCGCAGGACGCCTCCGAGGTGCAGAACTCCTTCACCTACGGCGGCACCACGCTCCTGCAGTACCCGCCGACCGTCTTCGCCAAGGATCTGGTGCGCGGGGCCACCTTCGTGCTCCCGCTGGCCTTCGTGAACTGGCTGCCCGGACTGTACGTGCTGGGCCGGCCCTATCCGCTCGACCTGCCGACCTGGATCGCCTTCACCCCGCCCCTGGTCGCGGCGGGCTGCTGCGCGCTGGCGGGGGTCGCCTGGCGGGCGGGACTTCGTTCGTATCGCAGCACGGGGAGTTGAACCGACATGGAAACAGGCCTGATGACGGACCCGGTCAGGGATCCGGTGGGCGACTTCATCGAACTCGACGGCGTCGAGAAGGTCTTCGACGTCCGCAAGAAGACCGGCTTCCTGCGCAGCGAACGGCGCCGGGTACGGGCCGTGGACTCCCTCTCCTTCACCGTGGCGCGCGGTGAGATGGTCGGCTACATCGGCCCGAACGGCGCGGGCAAGTCGACCACCATCAAGATGCTCACCGGCATCCTCACCCCGAGCGCCGGCCGGCTGCGGGTGGCGGGCATCGACCCGTCGCGCGAGCGGACCCGCCTCGCGCAGCGCATCGGGGTTGTCTTCGGGCAGCGTACGACCCTGTGGTGGGACCTTCCGCTGATCGACTCCTACCGGCTGATGCACCGCATGTACCGGATCCCGGACGCCCGTTACCGCGAGAACCTCGACCGCTGTGTCGAACTCCTCGACCTGGAAGCCCTGTTGGACGTGCCGGTGCGCCAGCTTTCACTGGGGCAGCGGATGCGCGGCGACATCGGGGCGGCGCTGCTGCACGACCCCGAGGTCCTCTACCTCGACGAACCCACCATCGGCCTCGATGTGATCAGCAAGGCCAAGGTCCGTTCCTTCCTGCGGGACCTGAACGCCGAGCGCGGCACGACGGTGCTGCTGACCACGCACGACCTCACCGACATCGAGCAGCTGTGCCGGCGGGTGATGGTCATCGACCACGGGCGGCTGATGTACGACGGTCCGCTGACCGGGCTGCACGAGGTGGGGGAGAGCGAGCGGACCCTCGTGGTCGACCTGGAGCGGGAGCTCCCGCCGATCGAGGTGGACTCGGCGCGGGTGGTGAAGGTGGAGGGGCCCCGGCAGTGGCTCGCCTTCCCCGCGGCGGCGTCGGCCGCCGAGCTGGTGGCGCGGATCGCGGCCGAGTTCCCCCTGGTCGACCTCTCGGTGCGGGAGCCGGACATCGAGGCGGTCATCAGCCGCATGTACGCGGAGAAGGCTCTCTCGTAGGCTGGTTCCCATGACCGAGGATGCGCCTTCCAGGGGAAGCGACGACCAGCGACCGACGCCGCCTGACCCCGGATCCCCGAGCCCGGAGCTCCGGGCCTCCGACGCCGATCGTGAACGAGTCGCCGAACAGCTGCGGGACGCCCTCGCGGAGGGCCGCCTCGACATGGAGGAGTTCGAGGAGCGGCTGGAAGCGACGTTCAAGGCACGGACGTACAGGGAACTGGCGCCGCTCACTCGCGATCTGCCCGTCGTGCACGCCGTGACCCCGGTCTCCATGGTCAAGCAGCCCGAGGAGAGCGGGAGTTGGGCGGGGCGGATCGTCGGCGGCGAGGGCTCGTCCTCGTGGGGTGTCGCGATCCTGTCGGGCTTCGAGCGCAAGGGCCGCTGGACGGTCCCCAAGCGCTTCAACTCCTTCGCCTTCATGGGCGGCGGCGAGATCGACCTGCGCGAGGCGAACTTCGCGGACCGCGAGGTCGTCGTCAACGTCGTCGCCGTCATGGGCGGCGTGAACGTCATCGTGCCGCCGGGCGTCGAGGTCGTCGTCCGCGGCATCGGCATCATGGGCGGCTTCGACCACCGCGAGGAGGGGCGGGCCGGGGACCCGGGCGCTCCGCGCGTGATCGTCACGGGCTTCGCCTTCTGGGGCGGCGTCGGCGTGGAGCGCAAGCTGACCCGTGCCGAGCGGCTGCGCCTGAAGGAGGAGCGCCGACAGGAGAAGCTGGAGCGCAAGAGCGCCCGCAAGGAACTGGAGGGCTCACGGCGGGACGGCCTCGGCGACATGTTCGACGCCCTCGACGACGCCCACGACCTCATCCGCGAACGCCACGAGGAACGCAGGGAGCGCCAGGAGGAGCGCCGGGAACGGCACCGGGAGCGCAGGGACGAGCGGCATCGGCGGAGGCACGGCGGCTATTAGATTCCGGCTGAGTGGAGTGCCCCGCAAGAGGCGCGGGGCTGTGACATCGTGCGGCGGCTCCGCCGCGTGGGCGCGACCGGCCACGACGGCGCCGCAGTCGTAGAACGGCCGGACCTTACAGCTCCGCAGGCGCCGCCCCCTTCAGATCCCCGAGTTCGAACACCTCCGCCATCCGCTCGTACCCCTTGTCACTGGGATGCAGATGGTCCCCGGAGTCGTAATCGGACCGCAGCCGCCGCGGATCGTACGGATCCCGCAACGCCGCGTCGAAGTCGACGACGGCGTCGTACACCTTCCCCGCCCGGATCTCCGCGTTGACGGCCCGGCGTACGGCGTCACGCGACCGTGAGTACCCGCGGTGCCCGCCGAAGGGCATCAGCGTCGCCCCGACGACCCGCAGTCCGCGCGCATGTGCCCGCCGCACCATCTCCCGCAGCCCGTCGGTGACGGTCACCGGATCGACCTCACCCTGGTTGCGCAGGATGTCGTTGACGCCTAGGTCGATGACGACGGCCTTGACGTTCGTACGGCCGAGCACGTCGCGCTCGAGACGGTTCAGGCCGCTCGGGTTGTCGGCGGGCCGGCCGAGTCCTTCGGCCAGGACCTGGTTGCCGCTGATGCCCTGATTGACGACGCTGTAGCGAGGCAGGCCGCCGGAGCCGGCCGCGGCGCGCAGCCGGTCGGCGAGGACGTCCGTCCAGCGGTGGTTGGCGCCCTCCGTGGAGGTGATGCCGTCGGTGATCGAGTCGCCCAGGGCGACGACGGTGCCGACGGATTCGTCGCTCAGTACGTCGAGCGCGGTGAGGTAGCGCCAGTGCGGGGTCTGCTCGGTGTACGCGGTGGCGGTCACGTCCTCGGTGCGGTCGCCCTGGGCGGCGTACGAGATCTGCCGTGCGTGCGGGTGGTAGGTGACCGGGCCGGACGGGGCCGGGGAGTACGTGGTCACGAGGACGTCGGAGTCGCGCGGGATGCGCACGCGCACGGCGTCGCTCATGATCTGCGCTCCGGCCGGGACGATCACGGTGGTGCTGCCGGAGAAGGTGAGGCGGCGCATGGTGTCGGCCACCGCCGCCGCGTCGTTCTCGGCCGCGGCGACGGCGATCGAGGCGTGCGTGATGTTCAGCGGCTGCTGTCCGTAGAGGTTGGACAGGGTGATGCGGGCTTCGGTGCCGCCGACGTCCGTGTGCACGACGTTGCGCAGGGAGCGGCCCGCCATGCCGTTCGCCTCGGTGCCGGGCTCGGCTCCGGCGGGGGAGGCCGACCAGGTGCCGACCCAGGTGCCGGCGGAGGCGGGGGCGGCCGAGTCGCGCGGGGCGCGGTTGTCGGCGGTGGCGTCGCGGGTGCCGCCGGTGCCGTCGTCGGCGGCGACACCCACGTATATGGCTCCGGACATGGCCACGATCACGGCGATGACGGCGGCCAGCAGGGCATAACCATGACGCTTGGTCATGCGGTGCGTGTCTCCTCGGGCGAGGGGAGCCCGAGGCTCCGAAGTGATGATCACATGATGGGGTACTCGGTGGGGAGGAAAACGACGGGACCCCCCTCCCGCGGCCTCGAACGACCCGGAGACGCCCCGGAGGTGCCCCTGAGACGTCCCCGAGATTTCCCGGAGACGGCCCCAGGAATCCCCTGAGTTCCCCCCGTCCGAACAGACGCAGGGAACTCCTGTTCCGTTCCGGGAGTCGGTCAGGAAGGGACAATGTGTACGGAGCCCTCGGACGGCTCGGCGAACGGGTGGAGTGAATGGAACGAACAGAACCGGAAGACGCGGGCGCCGAAGGGCAGTCCGCCCGGCCCGGCGCCCCCGGCAACCGCGCGACGACCGCCGTCGACCAGGCCGAACGCACGACGACCGGCCCCCGCCGGGAGCGGCACGCGACGACAGCCCCCGGCCCGACGAACCGCGCGATGACCTCGTTCAGCCCCGCCGACGAGGAGAAGCGTCGCGGTGTCCGCCAGATGAAACTGACGGCCACCGGCCTGCTGCTCTTCGTCGCCCTCGTGTACGTCCTCGCGAAATGGGCGTCCCACGAGGGCGCCGGTCCCTGGGCCGGTTATGTCGCGGCGGCCGCCGAGGCCGGCATGGTCGGCGCGCTCGCCGACTGGTTCGCGGTCACGGCCCTCTTCCGCCACCCGCTCGGCCTGCCCATCCCGCACACCGCGATCATCCCCACCAAGAAGGACCAGCTGGGCGTCTCGCTCGGCGAGTTCGTGGGCGAGAACTTCCTCTCCTCCGACGTCGTACGACAGCGCCTGCGCGCCGTGGGCATCGGCAGCCGTCTCGGTGCCTGGCTCGCCGAACCGGAGCACGCCGACCGGGTCACCGCCGAGCTCGCCACCGCGCTCAGAGGCGCCCTGACCGTGCTGCGCGACTCCGACGTGCAGGCGGTGGTCGGAGAGGCGATCACCCGCCGCGCCGACGCCCAGGAGATCGCGCCCGGCATAGGGAAGATGCTGGAGAAGATCGTCGCGGACGGCGGCCACAAGCGGGTCGTGGACCTGGTCTGCATCCGCGCCCACGACTGGCTGGTGCTCCACGACGAGCAGGTCATGGACGCGATCCAGGGCGGCGCGCCCGGCTGGACCCCGCGCTTCGTCGACAAGAAGGTCGGCGAGCGGGTCTACAAGGAGCTGCTCCGCTTCGTCACCGAGATGCGCGACGCCCCCTCCCACCCGGCCCGCGGCGCCCTCGACCGCTTCCTCACCGACTTCGCCTCCGACCTCCAGTCCGACACCGACACCCGCGCGCGCGTGGAGCGCCTGAAGGGTGAGGTGCTGGGCCGCGGCGAGGTCAAGGACCTGATCGCCTCCGCCTGGACGGCCGTACGGTCCATGATCGTGTCCGCCGCCGAGGACGAGCGCAGTGAGCTGCGGCTGCGCGTGCGGGCCTCCCTGCTCTCGCTGGGCGCCCGCATGGCCACCGATCCCAAGCTCCAGGCCAAGGTCGACCGGTGGGTCGAGGGCGCGGCGGTGTACGTGGTGACGACGTACCGGACCGAGATCACCTCCCTCATCACCGACACGGTGGCCGGCTGGGACGCCGAGCACACGACCAGGAAGATCGAGGCCCACATCGGCCGTGACCTGCAGTTCATCCGGATCAACGGCACGGTGGTGGGCTCGTTGGCCGGGTTGCTGATCTTCACGGTGTCGCGGATCGTGGGGGCGTAGATCCCCCTAGGTCCTGTCGTCAAATTCCCGTCGTCCGCCCGGAGGGCGGGCCCTGCGGCGTCAGGTGCGTGCTCTCGGCGTGCCGGGCACAGGCCCTCG
>NZ_JBEYFS010000130.1:0-33421 GCF_040634475.1 Streptomyces sp. NPDC007095 | reverse complement strand
TGAGCCGTCGCGCCCGTTGGAAGACCACCCCGACCGCAGCCGTGCGGGACGGTTCCCTCCCGGAGTTCATGGGACCCGAGCTCAATCGCCGGACGGGCTGGATGGTGCGGGCCGCGGTGGGTGGCTTGACGGGGGTGGGTGGGGTTCGGCCTTCGGCCCCGTCCTCAAACGCCGATCGAGCGGCCGTCAGCCGAACGAACTCGGGCGGGCGGGGAATGCGGGGCGAAGCCCCGCCCTGGGGGCGCGGGGAACTGCGCGCCCAGCCCCCACCGTCCCGCAGCCGAAGGGATCGAGTGGACGGGGGTTCGGGGCGGAGCCCCGGCGGGGGCGTCGTCGGGGAGGACACTCACCTGCGGCCCGACCACCCGCCGACCCCCGGAGGGACACGCGCAGACGCTATGCGGATTTTGTCTGATTAGCGCGTATCGTCGCCGCATGCCCACGCCCTACGGATCCCGCGGCGGCATGGCGTTCGGAGCACAGGAGCTGCGTGTGCTCCGTCGCGCTCTCGCCCTCGCCCTCCACCCCACCCCCGCCTCGGCCGAAGACGTCCAGGACTGCCTCCGCCTCGCCGAGTCCGTCGACGAGGCGGCCCGCGAGGGAGCCAGGCTCAGGGCCTTCCTGCTGGCCGACCTCGCCCGCTACCGGGCCGCCCTGCCCGGCACCGCCGCGGGCTATCTCGTCCTCCTGGAGGAGGCGCTCGGCTCGGGCTACCGTCCCGACCCGGACGACCTCGCCGCGCTCCGGGCGCTGAGCGGCAACCCCGCCGCCGCCGCCCTCCTGGACCGCTGCCGCGCCCTCGCCGAGCAGGACGTCCGCACCCGCCTCGCGGGCCTCTCCGTCACGCCCGCGGTCCCCGCCTCCCGTACCCGCCTGACGGCCCTGCCCGGCGGCCTGGCCGCGACCTCGGCCTCGGAGGAACCCGTGAAGAAGCCCGCGGGCAGCCCCGCCGCCGAGCCGCGGCCGCAGTCCCCGGTCAGGAGCCCGCGCCCGGACCGTCCGATCCCGACCCCGGGCGAGGTCTTCCCGCCCAAACGCAAGCCCGCGCCGCCACCGGCGAACCCGCCGCAGCAACTCGCCGCGGGCTAGCTACTCTGGAGGCATGGACTATGTCTCCGCGCTGGTGCCCCCCGTAGTGATGGCCGTGTTCTTCATCGGGTTGATCGTGACGATCGTGAAGACCCAGGGCGGGGCCAACAAGTCCAAGGAGGACGCGGTCGTCGACGCCGCCCTCGCGCGCGCGGAGAGCGCCCGCCAGGCCTCTCCCGACATCAAGGCCTGAGGCGACAGCAGGGCCACAGCCCCGGCCGACGCGGCCCGCGTCCCCGCCGGGGCACTCATCGGCGTACGACTCATACGTTCTCATACGTTTTTCGAGTCGTACGCCCTTTTTGTTGCTGATCTCCCACTATTGTTCTGAGCTGTGCCTCGCCCATTGGGAGAACTCGAAGACGCGGTCATGACGCGGGTGTGGAAGTGGAACCGCCCGGTGACCGTTCGAGAAGTCCTGGAAGACCTTCAGCAGGAACGGTCCATCGCGTACACCACGGTGATGACCGTTTTGGACAATCTCCATCAGAAGGGCTGGGTGCGCAGGGAGGCGGAAGGCCGGGCCTATCGATATGAGGCGGTCTCCACGCGTGCCGCCTACTCGGCCGCACTGATGAACGACGCGTGGTCCCAGAGCGACAACCCCGCCGCCGCTCTCGTCGCCTTCTTCGGCATGATGAGTGAGGAGCAGCGGCGCGCGCTGCGGGATGCCGTACGCATCGTGCAAGGGCCTGAAGAAGACCCCGAACAAGGCGAGGCCGGCGGCGAAACACGTGTAACCCCGGACGCCGCCGACGAGAAGCGGGTCGAGAAGCCCGATGAGGCGTCGGGTGAGAAGCCGGGCGAGAACCCCGACTCCGGCGCGGGCGGTACCGGGCGATAGCGTCCGCCCATGCCAGCAGAGCGTCCAGCACCGCGTCCCGAAGACACCGCAAAAGCCGTCACCGTCCGGCGGGCCAGGACCAGTGATGTCCCGGCCGTGCGCCGCCTCCTCGACGCGAACGTGCGCCGCGGCATCCTGCTCGACAAAGCGACGGTGACGCTTTACGAGGACATCCAGGAGTTCTGGGTCGCGGAACGTGATGACAACGCCGAGGTGGTGGGGTGTGGTGCGCTGCACGTCATGTGGGAAGACCTCGCCGAAGTCCGCACTCTCTCGGTGAACCCCGTGGTCAAGGGCGTCGGTGTCGGTCATCAGTTGCTGGAGAAGTTGCTGCAGACCGCCCGCTGGCTCGGCGTTCGCCGGGTTTTCTGTCTGACCTTCGAAGTCGACTTCTTCGCGAAGCACGGCTTCGTGGAGATCGGCGAGACGCCCGTCGACAGGGATGTCTACGCCGAGCTGCTGCGTTCCTATGACGAGGGCGTGGCAGAGTTCCTCGGTCTCGAACGAGTGAAACCGAACACCTTGGGCAACAGTCGGATGCTTCTGCATCTGTGATCGCCGGCGACTATTCCGCCCGACCGCCTTGCCCGCGTTCCCTATGTCCGAAACGCGCACGTTTCCGGTCTTCCAGCGGCCCCCGAGTCTCACCCAGGGGTTTGTGTTTTTCCAGCAAAAGCGGTTTGCTTTCCGACGTACTGCAGTACTGCATATAACAGGGGACGTGAAACAGCGGCAGACGCCGCAGGCCCTCGGCCCTCAAGTTATCGATGAAAGGAAATCCGGTGGCACAGAAGGTTCAGGTCCTTCTTGTCGACGACCTCGACGGTGGCGAGGCGGACGAGACCGTGACGTTCGCGCTGGACGGCAAGACGTACGAAATCGATCTCACGACCGCCAATGCGGACAAGCTCCGTGGCCTTCTCGAGCCCTACGTGAAGGGTGGCCGTCGTACCGGAGGCCGTGCTGCGGGGGGGCGTGGAAAGGCGCGTGTCGCTTCCGGTGGCAGCCAGGACACCGCACAGATCCGCGCGTGGGCGAAGGAGAACGGTTACGAGGTCAACGACCGTGGCCGCGTTCCGGCGTCCATTCGCGAGGCCTACGAGAAGGCCAACGGCTGAGTCGAGGCCCATGGCCCAGCTGCCCAGCCAAGGTCTACGAGTAGGCCGGCGGCTGGGCGCACGCGCGTCGAAGCCGGACCCGGTGGCACTGTGTCGCCATCGTGTCCACGAGTCGTACGAGATCGGGGGCGCCCCCATCGCCCCCCACGGCCGACAGAGTCGGCAACGAGGGTTCCACCTCGCACCCCGGCTCGGGGGGCCGCAGCCAGACGGCGGCCCCCTGTGGACCGGACCCGTCGGCCCCGTCCGTCCCTGCCCCGTCCGTGGTGAGTGGCCCCTCGGGCATCCCCGGCGGCAGCGGAGCCTCGATGCTCCCGCCCGCGCCGATCGCCGTGAGATCGAGCGCGACAGCGCCCCACTCCAGCCAGTCGAGCAGCCCCGGCAGTTCCTCCGCGCTCCCCGCGGCCACGAGTAGCCACATCCGCGTCCCGTGCCGAGCCGGCCACTTCTCACGCCGAGCCGCCGGATCCTCGCGCGGCGCCGATCGGCTTGTGTGCAGTGCCACCGGAGAGGCCGGTCCCAGGTGTCGCAGGGCCCTGACACCCGCCTCCGCAGGGACGTCCAGGACGTCGAAGCGCAGGCCGGCGGCCAGTCGCAGCGGCGAACCGGGCACTGTCGCCCAGCCGAGTTCGTTCTCGTACCACTGCCGCACCGGGTCGCTCGGGTGGAGCGGGCGGCGAGGGAGGGGGACAGTGGGAAGCATGTCAGGAGCAACCGCCAGAAGGGCTCCAGAGTTACGCTGGGTGTTTCGTCATGTGCGCTGAGTATCGAAAGAAAGGGTGCGCGGGGGCGATCGGTGGCGCAAGGATGTTCGCCCATAGCGGAGGGAACCGGTGCGCGTGGCATGGAGTGTCAGTGCGTACGGGTAAGACATCCCTAGTGAGAGGGGCGACACGCATGGCTCGGGCATCTCACGTTCGCCATCGGCGTACAGCCGGTGCGGGTATCTGCCTGGCCTGCGGGAACATCGTCTCGCACCATCAGGTTGGAGCATATGTCGGCGTTCGGGGTCAGGAGGCCAAGGACGGTGTCGGCAGTTGGAATGAGCGGTCCCCGCTTGCGGGACTAAGCTGCGGAAGGACAGGGAGGGGAGCGTCCCCTTACTGCCTGACCGCTCTGAGGAGCGATTAACGATGTTCGAGAGGTTCACCGACCGCGCGCGGCGGGTTGTCGTCCTGGCTCAGGAAGAAGCCCGGATGCTCAACCACAACTACATCGGCACCGAGCACATCCTCCTGGGCCTGATCCACGAGGGTGAGGGTGTCGCCGCTAAGGCCCTGGAGAGCCTCGGGATTTCGCTCGAGGCGGTCCGCCAGCAGGTGGAGGAGATCATCGGGCAGGGGCAGCAGGCCCCGTCCGGGCACATCCCCTTCACCCCCCGTGCCAAGAAGGTCCTGGAGCTGTCGCTCCGCGAGGCCCTTCAGCTGGGCCACAACTACATCGGCACGGAGCACATCCTGCTCGGCCTGATCCGAGAGGGCGAGGGCGTCGCCGCCCAGGTCCTGGTCAAGCTGGGCGCAGACCTCAACCGGGTGCGGCAGCAGGTCATCCAGCTGCTCTCCGGATACCAGGGCAAGGAGACCGCCACCGCCGGCGGTCCTGCCGAGGGCACCCCCTCCACGTCCCTGGTCCTCGATCAGTTCGGCCGGAACCTCACCCAGGCCGCTCGTGAGTCCAAGCTCGACCCGGTCATCGGGCGCGAGAAGGAGATCGAGCGGGTCATGCAGGTGCTGTCCCGCCGGACCAAGAACAACCCGGTCCTCATCGGCGAGCCCGGCGTCGGCAAGACCGCCGTCGTCGAGGGCCTGGCGCAGGCCATCGTCAAGGGCGAGGTGCCCGAGACCCTCAAGGACAAGCACCTCTACACCCTCGACCTGGGCGCGCTGGTCGCCGGTTCCCGCTACCGCGGTGACTTCGAGGAGCGGCTGAAGAAGGTCCTCAAGGAGATCCGCACCCGCGGCGACATCATCCTGTTCATCGACGAGCTGCACACGCTCGTGGGTGCGGGTGCCGCCGAGGGCGCCATCGACGCGGCGTCGATCCTGAAGCCGATGCTGGCGCGCGGTGAGCTCCAGACCATCGGTGCGACGACCCTGGACGAGTACCGCAAGCACCTCGAGAAGGACGCGGCCCTCGAGCGCCGCTTCCAGCCGATCCAGGTGGCGGAGCCTTCCCTCCCCCACACGATCGAGATCCTCAAGGGCCTGCGCGACCGTTACGAGGCGCACCACCGGGTCTCCATCACGGACGAGGCGCTGGTCCAGGCCGCCACCCTGGCCGACCGGTACATCTCGGACCGCTTCCTGCCGGACAAGGCGATCGACCTCATCGACGAGGCCGGTTCCCGGATGCGCATCCGCCGGATGACCGCGCCGCCGGACCTCCGCGAGTTCGACGAGAAGATCGCGGGCGTCCGCCGTGACAAGGAGTCGGCCATCGACTCCCAGGACTTCGAGAAGGCGGCCTCTCTCCGCGACAAGGAGAAGCAGCTGCTGGCGGCGAAGGCCAAGCGCGAGAAGGAGTGGAAGGCCGGCGACATGGACGTCGTCGCGGAGGTCGACGGCGAGCTGATCGCCGAGGTCCTCGCGACCGCGACCGGCATCCCGGTCTTCAAGCTGACCGAGGAGGAGTCCTCGCGTCTGCTGCGCATGGAGGACGAGCTCCACAAGCGGGTCATCGGCCAGAAGGACGCCGTCAAGGCGCTCTCGAAGGCGATCCGTCGTACGCGGGCCGGTCTGAAGGACCCGAAGCGTCCGGGTGGTTCGTTCATCTTCGCGGGCCCGTCCGGTGTCGGTAAGACCGAGCTGTCCAAGGCCCTCGCCGAGTTCCTCTTCGGTGACGAGGACGCGCTGATCTCCCTCGACATGTCGGAGTTCAGCGAGAAGCACACGGTGTCGCGTCTCTTCGGTTCGCCCCCCGGATACGTGGGCTACGAAGAGGGCGGTCAGCTGACGGAGAAGGTGCGGCGCAAGCCGTTCTCGGTGGTCCTCTTCGACGAGGTCGAGAAGGCCCACCCGGACATCTTCAACTCGCTGCTGCAGATCCTGGAGGACGGTCGCCTGACCGACTCCCAGGGCCGGGTCGTGGACTTCAAGAACACGGTCATCATCATGACGACCAACCTCGGCACGCGGGACATCTCGAAGGGCTTCAACCTGGGCTTCGCGGCCACGGGTGACACGAAGTCGAACTACGAGCGCATGAAGAACAAGGTCTCGGACGAGCTCAAGCAGCACTTCCGCCCCGAGTTCCTCAACCGCGTCGACGACGTGGTCGTCTTCCCGCAGCTGACGCAGGAGGACATCCTCAAGATCGTCGACCTGATGGTCGGCAAGGTGGACGAGCGCCTCAAGGACCGGGACATGGGCATCGAGCTCTCCCAGTCCGCCAAGGAACTGCTGTCCAAGAAGGGTTACGACCCCGTCCTGGGCGCGCGGCCGCTGCGCCGTACGATCCAGCGCGAGATCGAGGACACGCTCTCGGAGAAGATCCTCTTCGGCGAGCTGCGCCCCGGTCACATCGTGGTCGTCGACACGGAGGGCGAGGGCGACACCAAGACCTTCACCTTCCGCGGCGAGGAGAAGTCGGCGCTGCCCGACGTCCCGCCGATCGAGCAGGCCGCGGGTGGAGCAGGGCCCAACCTGAGCAAGGAGGCGTAGCGCTCGGCGCTCGCCTGAACGAAGGGGCTGCCCCGGGACTTCGGTCCCGGGGCAGCCCCTTTTTCTCACACCACGCTGTCGGTCTTCTCGATGGTGACGGCGGCGGTCTCCGGGAGGAACGCCAGGAGATGTTCCGGTACGTCGGTCACGTTCGAGGCGAGATGGAACGTGACTCTGCGCAGGCCGGGAAAGAGAACCGGGACATTTGAGAGGTCTTCGTTTCCCGTGAACTTGTTGAGCCGCAGCCTCGTCACGTTCGGCAGCACCGGGCCCGCGCTCCACCCGACGGCATTCCAGTTCACACGAAGTTCTTGTAGAGCGGGAAGCCGGGTGATCTCTTCGAAGTCCTCGGGAGTGAGCTTTTCCGGGAGTGAGGCGAGACTCAGCTGCTTCAGCGAGTGCATATGACCGAGGCCGCGCAATCCTGTGTGCTGGAGAGCGTTCCTGGTGAACCGCAGATACGTCAGCGGCAGATTCCGGGGGAGTACCTCATCGAGGGAGTCGCCGTGCAACGGGATGCCGATGTCGAGCAGGCGCAGAGTGCGGGATGCCGAGAGCGGTACCAGCGCGTCCGGATTCTCGAGTCCGGGCAGACCGGCGAGCAAGAGCCATTTCAGGGGCAGCTCGGCGAGCGGGGTGAGGTCGTGGACGTACGGGCTGCCGCCGCTGATGTCCAGATGCGCGAGTTGCCCCTGATCCGACAGGAAGCGCAGATCGCGCAGGACGCGGTTGCCGCTTACGACGAGTTTGGACAGCTGGCCAGGCAGCAGGCCCTCGCGTATGTCGTCCGAGTCGATGTCCCCGATGACCTGGACCAAGGGGCGGCCGCCGAGGTCGCGCAGGGCGCGCAGCTGGTCGACGGAGTGCGCGCAGAAGTACAGGTCGTCCGGTGGCAGATGGGCGATGACGTCGGCCGCGTAGCGCCGGGTGTCGAACCGGTGTGCGGTCCAGGCGAGTTGGGCCCGTACGAGCAGTGACGGATGCGACCGGAAGCGGGACAGGACCGGGAGTGCCGCGTCCGTGCCGATGAGTGACGCGGTGATGACCACGGCCCTGGCCTCGTCGTCGGTGAGCCCCTCGGGTCCGGGCAGCAGCTCCAGGACGAGCGGGCCCGCGTCGGCGAGGGTGCGGGCCTCCTCGGTCGTACGGGGCGGGATGAGCGAGGCGGCGTTGCGCTCCACGGCCGCGCGGACGTGGGGGTCGAGTTCCGTGGCGTGTTCCAGCGCGGCCAGGGCGAGCAGCCGTACACGCGTACCCGCCGCTCCGGACGTCTCCTCGGCGGACTTGGCCAAGTCGGCCAGGAGGGTGGCCCGTTCGCGGGGGCGGGCGTGCGCGACCGCCATCCGGATGACGTCCGACCACTGGGAGTCGAAGGCGTTGCGCACCAGCAGCCCGAAGTCCCCGTCCTCCACCGCCGCCCGCGCGCCCAGGTAGTCCTGGAAGGTGCGGTGCACGAACTCGACGGTGCCGAGGGTGGGTTCGCGGAGCAGGCCGCTGCGGACGAGGAGATGGCGCAGGATCGCCGGGGCGTCGCCCTGCGCGGCGGCGGAGGGGAGGGACGGCAGGACGTCGGCGACGATGCGTTCGGCACGGTCGCGGTCCATCTCGGACTGGTTGTTGCGGATGAGCCAGTAGGCCAGCCGCTGGAGGAGCTGGACCTGCGGGAGTTCCGTGAGGTGGATGCCGCCGGTGCGGTCGGGCGCGAACATGTCGCGCTCCTCGTCACGGCGCGACAGCAGCATGGACAGGGCGGCGTCGTACAGCTCCTGCCGGCCGTGCGGCAGATAGCCCCGCCGGTCGCGGTGCAGCGCGCAGATCAGCCCGCACATCAGGGGGTTGGTGGCGAGCCGGCCGAGGTCGGGCTTGGTGCCGACGGCGGTGAGGAGGGAGTGTTCGTAGCCGTCGAGGCGGTCGGTGTCCGGGGCGTCGATCCGGGCCGCCGTGTGCCAGCGGCGGATGAAGGCGGTGACGTCGTCGCGGCTCATGGGGGTGAGGGCGAGCTCGGTGAAGCCGTCGGGGGTGAGCCAGTCCTCGCGGACGGCCGAGGGACGGGAGGTCACCAGCCACTGGTTGCCGGGATAGACGTCCAGCAGTTCGCGCAGCCAGCGGCGGGTCCGCTCGCGGTCGCGTTCGGGGATCTCGTCGATGCCGTCGACGAGGAGCAGCCCGCGCCCGGCGCCGAGGACGCGGTCGTTCCAGCCGTCCGGCTGGGTGGCGTGGAAGGGCACGCGGGCGGCGGCGAGGAAACCGTCGGGCGCCGGGAGTCCGTCGGGGCGGCGGACGAGGGTGCGCAGGGGCAGGACGAACGGGATCCGGTCGCCGCGCTCGCCCCGGGCCGCGGTCACGGCCAGCCACTGCACGAGGGTGGTCTTGCCGGAGCCGGCCACTCCGCGCAGCAGCACCAGGTCCTGTTCGGCGAGGGCCTGCTCGGCGGGGAGGGTGCTGCCGGCGGCCGAGATGCGCGTCCCGTTCGGGCCGGTCGCCTCCGCGTCCTCGGTGGCCCGCACGGCCTGCAGGCCGAGGTAGGCGGCGTCGAGGGGCCAGCGCTCGGGGGAGTTGACGAGGTCGATGCCGTAGATGGTGAGCCGGCTGTGCTTGGTCGCGACGTATGCGAGGTACCGCCGTTCGAAGGCGGGATCCGTGCCGCCGGGCGGGGGAGTCCGTGCGATCAACTCGTCCATCTTGGAGATGAGTTCGCTCTGCCTGCGGCTCTGCTCCACCAGCGTGCGGGCCACGAAGGCCGAGCGCTGGGTGAAGAAGTGCAGGATGTGCAGGCAGGCCGCGCTCAGGATCCGCTCGTAGAACAGGGTCGCGTCGAAGGAGAGGTCCCGCTCAGGGTTGCCGCTCGCGGCGCGCAGCCGCAGGGCGAGCGCCTCGTGACCGAGTTCCACGGCCTGTACGTCGGTCATGGCGAGGTCGCCGAGGGCGTGCAGGGTGTCGGCGAGGGCATGGACGACGGCCTGCTCCTCGTCGGCGGCCAGTGGGCGTTCCCCGGTGCGCAGGGCTCGGGCGACCAGCTCGGCGGCCAGCGTGGTCAGTTCCTTCTCCCCGAGGATCCGTTTCTCTCCCCTGAAGGAGACGAACCCGGAGATCCGCACCGGCTTCTCGACCAGCCCGGCGCCCGGGCCGTCCGCCACGAAGAGCTTCTTGACGAGCGGTGCGACCACGCTCGAGGCCAACTTGGCACCTATGGCTGCTGGTTCCATGTCGCTCCCCCGGACGGCACGGTGACGGCTGCTCAGATCACCCTAGGGCCTGTCGCAGGTCGGGAGTGGCGTCGCGGAGAAGATCGTGTGCGGGTCGTAGTGGCGTTCGGCGGCGAGGAGCCTTGCGGCGGCGCCGTGGAACGGGGGGATGGTGATGCCGGACAGCGGCGAGGTCAGTGCGGAGCCCGCGTCGAGGAGCGCCCGCACGGCGTCCGGGGTGACCGCGGTCACGGTCCGGGTGCGGATCGCGTAGTGGTTCCCCGGGACGTCGCAGGAGCAAGCTGCCGCCGTACCCGTACCCGTACCCGTACCCGTACCCGTACCCGTACCCGTACCCGTACCCGTACCCGTACCCGTACCCGTAGCCGTAGCCGTAGCCGTAGCCGTAGCCGTAGCCGTAGCCGTAGCCGAGGACAGGGACAGGGACAGGGACAGGGACAGGGACAGGGACAGGGACAGGGACAGGGACAGGGACAGGGACAGGGACAGGGACAGGGACAGAGCCGGAGGTGGAGGTGGCGACCCGGTCCGGGCCCAGCCGTGCCGACAGCTCATGGGCCGCCGCCGAACAGCCTTCAGACACGCCCTTGCGGTGACATGACGCACAGGCGATTTGTCCCCTACTAGGGCGAGTAGTGGACAGCGAGGGACGGGCAAAACGGACGTAATGGTGCGGAACCCCCATGGGGTGTGCGGCGTCGCGGTCGGCGGTGCGGCGAGGGTCCTATCGGGCCGGAACGCAGTGCCCGTAAGTGGGTTTAAACGTCTCTACCCTGAAAAATCGGGCGTATTCGATACGGGATGGGGCGTCTGTCAAGAAGGTGGAAATTTCAGGGTGAACTACGACCTGGCGTCGTAGATGAGGACTTTGTGTGTCGGCCAGGGCTCGGGTTACCAAGGGATGGCCCACTCGGCGACGGCTTGTCCGTCGGGTGGACCTGACCCCCGTCTCCGTTCCCACGAGGTTCCGAATGTCGAAGCGCGTCACGTCCCGCCACTCCCGTATGTCCCTGCTCCGCTCCAGGGCGGCCGTCCTGGCCGTCGGCGTGGGTGCCACGGCCGTACTGGGCGCCGGGGTCGCGGCCGCCGCCACCGAGGCGGCCCCGCAGGCCGCCGTGAAGACGGCCGCCACCAAGGCGTCCGCCTCCTGGGTCGACCCGGTGAAGAAGTACACGCTCTCCGCGGGCTTCAACCAGGCCGGCAACCTGTGGCAGCACAACCACTCCGGGCAGGACTTCGCCGTGCCCACCGGCACCGAGGTCGTCGCCGCGCACGGCGGCACCGTCGTCAAGGCCGGCGGCAACGGCGGCGGTGACGGTCCCGCGTACGGCAACGCCATCGTCATCAAGCACGGCAACGGGACCTACTCGCAGTACGCCCACCTGTCCCGGATAGACGTGCGGATCGGCCAGGTCGTCGCCACCGGCCAGCACATCGCGCTCTCCGGCAACACCGGCAACACCACCGGCCCGCACCTGCACTTCGAGATCCGTACGACCCCGAACTACGGTTCCGCGGTCAACCCGGTCGTCTTCCTGCGCGCCCAGGGCGTGACCGTCTAAGACGCCTCAGGGGTGACGCCGGCACCGCCGTGTGCCTGCGTCACCAAGTCGATCGCGACCTCCAGGACAGCCTTGCGCTTCTCCTCGGGGTCGCCTTCGACGTCCTTGAGCAGGAACATCCCGGCGTGCATCGAGAACAGTGCGCTGATGCAGCGCACCTGGTCCGTCAGATCGGCGTCCGGCTCCTTGAGCAGGCCGACCATCCGGATCATGCGGTCCTTGAAGTCCTCGCCCGTGCGCAGCTCGCGGACGGCCGCCTGGTTCTCCTGCATGAAGCGGAAGAGCGGGGCCGCCTCGGCGAGCGCGTTGCTGTAGCGGCGCAGGATCTCCTGCTTCGTCTCCAGCGTGCGAGGCTGCTGCCGCGCCCACTCGATCAGCTCGTCCATGGGCCTGGACAGGTCCTGGAAGAGACTGATGAGGATGTCTTCCTTGGTCTTGAAGTGGTAGTAGAGCGCCGCCTTCGTGACGTCGAGGTGCTCGGCGATCTCGCGCAGCGAGGTCTTCTCGTAGCCGTGCTCGGAGAAGAGTTCGAGGGCGACGTCCTGGATGCGCTGGCGGGTGTCCCCGCGGCGCTGTCGCTTGGTGCCGTCCATGGTGTCGCCGCCCATCCCTGTACTCCTCGCACTCCCTGAAACGTACGTGTCGTCCGACTGGCAAATCCAGGAAAACTTACTTGACGCCCGGCTAGTTACCGGTCTAACTTCCCTCAGTGTAGTCAACTTGCCGGGCGGCAAGTAAGTACCCAGGGGAGTGGAACCGTGGCGGACAACAAGGAAGCGGTCATAGAGACCGAGAAACAACCGCGCAGCGTACGCGTCGTGTTGCTCGCGCTCATGATCACAATGATGCTGGCAATGCTCGACAACATGATCGTGGGCACGGCCATGCCGACGATCGTGGGCGAGCTGGGCGGCCTCCAGCACCTGTCATGGGTCGTCACCGCGTACACCCTCGCGACCGCCGCCTCCACCCCCATCTGGGGCAAGCTCGGCGACATGTACGGGCGCAAGGGCGCCTTCATGACCTCGATCGTGATCTTCCTGGTCGGCTCCGCGCTCAGCGGTATGGCCCAGGACATGGGGCAGCTCATCGGCTTCCGTGCCGTTCAGGGTCTGGGCGCCGGTGGTCTGATGGTCGGCGTCATGGCGATCATCGGTGACCTGATTCCGCCGCGGGAGCGCGGAAAGTACCAGGGCATGATGGCCGGCATCATGGCGCTCGCCATGATCGGCGGACCGCTCATCGGCGGCACCATCACCGACCACTGGGGCTGGCGCTGGTCCTTCTACATCAACCTGCCGCTCGGCATCGTCGCGCTTCTCGCCATCAGCGCCGTACTGCACCTGCCGAAGAAGCGCGTCCAGGCGAAGATCGACTACCTCGGCGCCGGACTCCTGGCCCTCGGTATCTCGTCCATCGTGCTGGTCACCACCTGGGGCGGCAGCGAGTACGCCTGGGGCTCGGCCAGGATCATGGAGCTCATCGGCATCGGTGTCGCCGCGCTGGTCGGCTTCGTCTTCGTGCAGACCAAGGCCGCCGCGCCGATCATGCCGCTGCACATCTTCCGCAGCCGCAACTTCACGCTGATGTCGATCATCGGCTTCATCACCGGCTTCGTGATGTTCGGCGCCACGCTCTTCCTGCCGCTGTACCAGCAGTCCGTGCAGGGCGCGTCCGCGACGAACTCCGGGCTGCTCCTGCTGCCGATGCTCGGCGCGATGCTGGTGACCTCGATGGTCGCCGGCCGGGTCACCACCGGCACCGGGCGCTACAAGGCCTTCCCGATCGTCGGCGGCGTGCTCATGGCGGTCGGCCTGTTCCTGCTCTCTCAGATGGACACCGGTACGACCCGGTTCACCTCCGGGCTGTACATGGCCGTGCTCGGCCTCGGCATGGGCTGCCTGATGCAGATCACCATGCTGGTCGCGCAGAACAGCGTCGAGATGAAGGACATGGGCGTCGCGTCCTCGTCCACCACCCTCTTCCGTACGCTCGGCTCGTCCTTCGGCGTCGCGATCATGGGTGCGCTGTTCAATCAGCGGGTCCAGGACGTGATGACCGAGCGGGCCGGGGCGCTGGGGTCCAAGGTCACCGAGCAGTCGGCACAGCTGGACGCGGCGAGCCTGGCCAAGCTGCCGGCCGCGGCGCGGGAGGCGTACCAGTACGCGGTGTCCTCCGGAACGCACTCCGCGTTCCTGCTGGGCGCGGTGGTGTCGGTGGGGGCGCTGGTGGCCGCGGTGTTCGTGAAGGAGGTTCCGCTGCGGGGGGCGGGTGCGGGGGCGTCGCAGCCGGAGGGCTCGGCCGAGGGTGCGGTGAGCGACTCGGCGCCGAAGCCGACCGTCGCCGAGACCGTCTGACCTCGCCCGATCCGACCCCGCTTGATCCGAAGACCCCCGGAGTGTCCGCCCCGGGGGTCTTCTCCTGTACACGCCCGGTGCGACGTCCTCGATCGCCGGACGGGCTGGGTGCCGGGCGGGTCGAAGGGTGCGGGTCGGACTTTGGCCTCGTTCTCGAAACGCCGGTCGATCCGAGGCTTTTGAGGGGCGGGGAACTGCGCGCCCAGTCCCACCGGCCCTCAGCCGAACGAATCGGCTGGGCCGGGGACTGGCCGAGCCGGGCCCGGCCTACGGCAGGGGCAACGGCAACGGCAACCGGTACTCGCTCACCCGCATCAGGTCGGCAGCATCGGATAGCTGCCGGTGTTCGTCGGCGCGTGCTCCGGCAGCCACAGCACCGCGACCGCGCCCTCCGCGGGCACGTGCTCGGGAGCCCCCGCGGGCCGGACGTTTCGGAAGGTCAGCCGCGCGCCGAGCACCCGGGCCTGACCGGCCGCGATGGTGAGGCCGAGGCCGTGACCGTGGCCCGAGCGGTCGCTGCTGCCGGTACGGAAGCGGCTGGGTCCCTCGGCGAGGAGCTCCTCGGGGAAGCCGGGACCGTGGTCGCGGACCCGGATGACCCGGCCCTCGACCGAGACCTCGATCGGCGGCTTGCCGTGCCGTGCCGCGTTGGCCAGCAGGTTGAACAGCACGCGCTCCAGGCGACGCGGATCCGTCGTGACCTCCGACTCGTGGATCACGCGTACGTCGACGTCGGCGTCCTTGGCGGCCACGCGCCGCGACACGAACTCGCCGAGCAGGATGTCCTGGAGTTCGGCCCGCTCGGAGGCGCCGTCCAGCCGCGCCACTTCGAGGACGTCCTCGACCAGGGTCCGCATGGCCTGGGCACGGTCGCGGACGAGTTCCGTGGGGCGGCCGGGGGGAAGGAGTTCCGCGGCCGTCAGCAGGCCGGTCACCGGCGTGCGCAGTTCGTGGGCGATGTCGGCGGTCACCCGGCGCTCGGCCTCGATGCGCTGCTGGAGCGCGTCCGCCATGGCGTCCACCGCACGCGCGAGGTCGTCGGTCTCGTCCCGTACGACCCCGCCGATCGCTTCCCGGACCCGTACGTCGGTCTCACCCTTGGCGACCTGGTTCGCCGCGGCGGCGGCCTTGCGCAGCCGGCGCGAGAGCTGGCCGCCGATCAGCACGCCGAGCGCGCTGCCGCCGAAGACGACCGCGATCGAGCCGATGATCAGCGCCTGGTCGAGGTCCTTCATGACGTCGGTGTTGCGGTCCGTGAAACCGGTGTGGAGCGAGAGGACGCGGCCGTCCTTGAGGGGTACGGCCGCCCAGATGTCCGGGACCCCGTTCGGACGGTCGGCCACGAAGGTGGCCCGCCGGCCCTGCATGACCTTCGCCAGCAGGGCCTTCGGGATGGCCGGGTCGTCGACCTTGACCCCGAAGGCCTGGGTCCGCCCGGACTCGTACATGCGCTCGGCGACCGTGATGCGCTCGTCCGCCAGGTCGCGCGAGTTGTCGAGCATCGAGACGCGCGCCGCGTTGTGCACGACGAGGCTGAGCGCGACCGCGACCAGCGCGCCGACCATGGCGATCGCCGCGCTGAGCTTCCACCGGATGCCCGTGCGAATGCCGGAGTTCCCGGCGGCCGCCGCCATGCGCATGCCCACAGGCACGCCACGGCCGACAGCTGCGCTCCGGCCGACGGATGCGACCCGCCCGGCAGATGGGCCCCGGCCGACGGGTGTGCCCGGTTCGACGGGTGTGTTCCGGCCGGTCCGACTGCTCCCGGTCACCGGGCTGTTCCCCGTCACCGAGCCGTACCCGTCCACCGAGCCGTACCCGTCGACCGGCCCGCGCCCGTCGCCCCTGTCGCGCCCGCCGACCGGTCTGTTGGGGCCGGTCGGGCCGTTGCCGCCCGCCGGAGTCCGGCGCCGAAATATCCCCCGCATGTCCCTGCTCAGGCCTTCAACTTGTAGCCGAAGCCGCGGACCGTCTCGATCCGGTCCTGGCCGATCTTCGTCCGCAGCCGCTGTACGTGGACGTCGACGACTCGGGTGTCCCCGCCCCAGCCGTAGTCCCACACGCGTTCGAGCAGCTTGTCGCGGCTCAGCACCGTACCCGGCGCGGAGGAGAACTCCAGCAGCAGCCGCATCTCGGTGGGCGTCAGGGCCACCGGCGTACCGCCCTTGTGGACTTCCATGCCCTCGGTGTCGATCTCCAGGTCGCCGAAGGAGAGCATCCCGCCGTCGACGGACGAGGCCTCTTCGGGGACTCCGTTCGAACCGCTCGCGTGTCCGAAACGGCGCAGCACCGCGCGGATCCGGGCGACCAGCACGGCCCCGTCGAAGGGCTTGGTCACGTAGTCGTCGGCGCCCGCCTCCAGGCCCAGCACGACGTCGATCGAGTCGGCGCGCGCGGACAGCATGATCACGGGGACGGTGGACTCGTCACGGATGCGGCGGCACAGCGAAACGCCGTCGAGTCCGGGGACCATCACGTCCAGCAGGGCGATGTCGGGACGGTCGGCGCGGAACGCCTCCAGGCCCGACAGCCCGTCGGGCATGGCCGTCACCGCGAAGCCGTCGCGCTCGAGAGCGAGCTGCGTGGCCTCGCGGATGACGTCGTCGTCCTCGACGAACAGGACGTGGGTCTGTTCTGCCATCCGGCTGCTCCGTCTGCGCTCAGTTCGCGGGAGCGGGTGTGTCCACGCCGCCCACCGCGTTGCTGTAGTCGTTGTGCGTCCGGGACCTCTCGGTGAAGTGGGTCGCGGTCCACCCGTAGGTGATCACTTCTTCACTGGAGGGGTACTCCACCGGGTCGCCCTTCTTGTACAACTGCTGGGTGATCACCAGGTCGCCCCGGTCGATCTCCGCATAGACCGGCGGCTCCTCGGTCTTGAAGACATTCTCGTACCTGCCGCTTTCCTCGCGGTAGACGTACGAGCCGATCCCCACGGCATCCCCGCAGGTCATGACGTTGACCACGACGTCGTCCGTGGCTCCTCCGGTCAGATCCCCGTACGACACGTCGACCGGGTACTCGTCGGCGACGCACGGTTTCGTCAGCGCGTTCTTGACCGAGTCGCTGACCTCCGGGTCGTCCTTGACGAGCTTGACCGCGTCCACGCGTTTGGGCGTCTTGGACGGGGAGGCGGAGGGCGCGTGGCTCGGGGCCGCCCCCTTCGCCACCGCCTCACTGCTCGCCGGGCCCTCGTCGCGGGCGCCCGTGCCACCCGTGGCGCCGGGGTACAGTAAAAGCCCTAGGGGGGCGAGCGCGGCCGTCACCGCGCTCGCCGCCTTCAGGACCTGCCTGGCCCGAGTTCCTAGGCCGCGCAACGCTCCCGCTCCTCACGTTCGAGCGCGCGTGCGTCCAGGTCGCGGCTCTCCAGCTCCTCGCGGAGCCGGGCGAGCGCCCGGTGCAGCGTGCTCTTGACCGTTCCGGCCGACATGCCGAGGGCGGCGGCCGTCTCCTCCGTGGACATCTGCTCCCAGTGTCGCAGCACCACGACGCTGCGTTGCTTGGGAGCGAGAACCTTCATGATGTCCATAAGGAGCGCCCGGTCCGCGTGCTGCTCGGTCGAGTCGTCGACGCAGGCGTCCGGGAGCTGCTCGGTGGGCACCTCTTCGAGTTTCCGCGCCCGCCACCACTCGGTCCGCGTGTTGATCATCACGCGGCGCAGATAGGCGTCGGCGAGCCGCTTGTCCGCGATGCCGTCCCAGCGGCCGTACGTCCGTACGAGCGCGGTCTGCAGGAGGTCCTGGGCGTCGACGGGGTCGGGGACCAGGCGACGGGCACTGCGCAGCAGCGCGTCCTGCCGAGTGCGGACGTACTCCTCGAATTCGAGCACCTCGCCGTGCGCCATGATCAACCGCCTCCATCCCCGTGTCCGACGTGCCTGGCTCGCGCCTGCTGCCGGTTGTCCGTTTCCTGTGTCCCGCTGTCGTTCTGCTGTGTGTGCGGTACGGAAATGAAGCTACGGAGGCGTTGTCACGGGGTTGTCCGAGGCAGCCTTCGGTGAGCGCTCGGCTGTACGTCGGTTGTGTAACGGATGTATGAGGTGGGTAAGGCGGTGTGGTTACAAGTCCCGGTTGGGGTGGTTTTGAGGCTGTGACCGGTGTCCTGGGGGCGGCGACTGGGTCAAGGGCAGCCGATACAAACCACCCGGGAGCGGCTCCACGAGTCCGTCGGCGACGAGTCCGTCGAGGGCGCGGGCCCGCTGCACGGGCTCGTCCCACACGCGATCGAGTACGGACTGCGGGACCGGACCCTCGACGGCCTCCCTCAGCACGGCGAGGAGTTTGCCGCGCACCTGGCGGTCCGTGCCCGCGTACGTCTGGCCGCGCCGCGGCGGGCCGTCGTGCGCCGGCTTGCCTGCCAGCCGCCAGGCGCACTGCGCGGCGATCGGGCAGCGCTGGCAGGCCTCGTTCTTCGCCGTGCAGATCAGTGCGCCGAGCTCCATGGAGGCGGCGGCCCAGTGGGAGGCGGTGGTCTCGTTCTCGGGCAGGAGGGCACGGGCGAGCTTGCGCTCGGCGGCGGTGGTGGCGTTCGGCGGGTACTGCACGCCGCTGACGGCTCGTGCGAACACCCTTCGGACATTGGTGTCCAGCACGGCATGCCGCTGCCCGTACGCGAACGAGGCGACGGCGGCGGCCGTGTACTCCCCGATACCGGGCAGCGCGAGCAGCTGGGCGTGCTCCGTGGGTACGTCGCCGCCGTGCCGTTCCGTTATGGCGACCGCGGCGCCGTGCAGCCGGAGCGCGCGGCGGGGGTAGCCGAGCCGGCCCCAGGCGCGGACGGCTTCGCCCGGGGCCTCCTTGGCCAGGTCGGCGGGGCGGGGCCAGCGGGCGACCCACTGCTCGTACACGGGCAGGACACGGCTGACCGGGGTCTGCTGCAACATGAACTCACTGACCATCACGCCCCAGGGGCCGGCGTCGGGGCGGCGCCAGGGGAGGTCACGGGCGTGCTCGTCGAACCAAGTGATCACCGGTTCGTGCAGGGTCTTGCCGGCGGCGTCGGGCTGGGGGCTGGGTGTGGGCATGGTGGGTGCAGTCATGGCGTTTCCGATCCTGCCATGCGGGGATGGGGCTACGCGGTTTCCTCCGAGGCGCGGAGGGGTGGCTTTTCGCCGCGGCCCCACACGGGCTCCTTTGCCTGCGGGGTGGTGGGGGCTGGCCGCGCAGTTCCCCGCACCCCTGAAAGTCTGCACACCGGCCCGCATCACTCAGCCCGTCCGGCGTTTGAGGACGAGGCCGCTCAGGCCGATAACGGGGTCTGGGGGCGGAGCCCCGGGGATGATGGAGGTCCTCCCCCTGCTCGAGCGAAGCCGAGAACTCGGGGGAGGGCAGGGGCGGCGGGGGCGAAAGGCCGGTGTGGGGGCAACTCGGCCGGTGTGCCGGAATGATGATCCGGAAAAGTTGACGCTCAGGGCGGCGGGTGGGGCGAGCGCCGGCGTGGATCTCTCGTACAGTTTGCGCCGTGGGATCTATGCGCAATCCGGTCGGGCCACTTCCCTCCACGATCTACTGGCGTCGGAGGGCCGTTCTGCTGTCCCTGGTAGCGCTGTTGGCGCTGCTGATCGTCTGGGTCGTCAGCAGCGGCGGCGGAGGCGGCAAGAAGAACGCGGACGGGTCCAACGGGAAGAACCCCATGCAGACGATCACCCCGGGCCCCTCCGGTTCCGGACCCGCGATCAGCCAACACCCGGGCGGCCGCGACGAGTCCAGCCCCGGCGCGAGTACCGGCACGGCAAGCGGCGGCAGTGGCAGTGGCAGTGGCAGTGGCAGCGGCAGTGGCGGTGGCGGTAGCGGGGACGGCTCCGGCGGGACCGGCAGCGCGGGCGGTGGTGGCTCGGCAGGCGGTTCCAGCGGTGGCACCAGCTCCGGGGATCAGGTACCGGCCGGCTCCACTCTCCCCAACTGCACTGCGGGCGCCGTCAAGTTGACCCTGCGCAGCACGTACAACACGTACGCCCCCGGCGACAAGCCGTCGATCGAGCTGATCGCGAAGAACTCCTCCGCCAGTGACTGCAAGGTCGATCTCGGCCCGAAGAGCGCGGTACTGACGATCACTCAGGCCGGCGGCGACAAGAGCTTCTGGTCCTCGAACGACTGCCCCAAGGACGCCGCCAGCCTCTTCTTCCGCGTTCCGGCCGGCGACCAGGTGACCTACACGGTCGACTGGGACCGCACGGCCAGCGCCGCCCAGTGCGCGACACCCCCGGCGGGTTCCGCGACCGCGGGCACCTACCTGGTGGAGGCGAAGGCACCGGGCCTGGCGAAGGCGACGACGTCGTTCGTGCTGTCCCAGGACTGAGCGCGGGGGCGGGAGCCCTCGGAGGGGCGGCCATGGAACCCCCGAGGGCCGAGGCCGGCGGGTGGTGGTGCCCGCACGGCCCACACGCGCCCTTGGAGCGCGCCCGGCCCCGTCAAGACCGTCAGGCGTAGCGGGTCGTCAGGCGTAGCGGGTCGTCAGACGTAGCGCTCCAGGATCGACGACTCCGCCAGCCGCGACAGCCCCTCACGGACGCTGCGCGCCCGCGCCTCGCCCACCCCGTCGACCGCCTGAAGGTCGTCGACGCTCGCGGCGAGGAGTTTCTGCAGACCGCCGAAGTGCTCGACGAGGCGGTCGATGATCGCGCCGGGCAGACGCGGAACCTTGGCGAGGAGGCGGAAGCCACGCGGGGAGACCGCGGAGTCGAGCGCCTCGGGGGAGCCGGTGTAGCCCAGGGCTCTCGCCACCGTGGGCAGTTCGAGCAGCTCTGAGTGGGCCAGGGCGTTCAGGTCGGAGAGGGCCTCGTCGACCGTGCGGGAGCGCTTCGCGGTCGGCTCCGGCACGTAGTCCCGGACCACCAGCTCCCGCTCGGGCTCCACGCCCGCGATCAACTCGTCCAGCTGGAGGGCGAGCAGACGCCCGTCCGTGCCCAACTCCACCACGTACTCGGCGATCTCCGTGGCGATGCGCCGCACCATCTCCAGGCGCTGCGCCACCGCCGACACGTCCCGGACGGTGACCAGGTCCTCGATCTCCAGCGCGGAGAGCGTGCCCGCGACCTCGTCGAGACGGAGCTTGTAGCGCTCCAGGGTCGCGAGGGCCTGGTTGGCGCGGGAGAGGATCGCGGCGGAGTCCTCCAGGACGCGGCGCTGACCGTCGACGTACAGCGCGATCAGACGCATCGACTGGGAGACCGAGACGACGGGGAAGCCGACCTGCTTGCTCACCCGGTCCGCCGTGCGGTGCCGGGTGCCGGTCTCCTCCGTCGGGATCGTCGGGTCGGGTACGAGCTGGACGCCCGCCCGCAGGATCTTGGTGATGTCCTTGTCGACGACGATGCCGCCGTCGAGCTTGCACAGCTCGCGCAACCGGGTCGCCGTGAAGTCGACGTCCAGGACGAAGCCGCCCGTGCACATCGACTCGACGGTCTTGTCCCAGCCGAGCACGATGAGTCCGCCGGTGTTGCCACGGAGGATTCGCTCGAGCCCGTCGCGCAGGGCCGTGCCAGGTGCCACGGCGCTCAATGAGGCGCGCATCAGGCCATCGGCACCGGAGCTCCCACCGGACTTTCCGGGAGCTGCTGCCCGGTCGTTGGCTGCCACTGCACTCCTCGGGTCGCGGGTTTCCGGTCGCCCAAGATTCGTCCAGGGTTCGTACGGACGGGCGAGACCAGGGCAAAGTCTACCGGCGCTGCTCCTCGTCCCGTGGGGCCTCTCTGTGACGGGAGCGTGGAAGGACCCGCAGCGCGTCGCCCATGTCGGCGACTTCCAGGACCTTCATACCGGCAGGGATCTTGCCCGGATCGCTCGGAACGAGGGCGTGCGTGAAGCCCAGACGGTGCGCTTCGGCGAGCCGCCGCTGCACTCCCGTGACCCGTCTGACCTCGCCCGCGAGCCCTACTTCGCCGATTGCCACGAGGTTCTTGGGGAGCGGGGTGTCACTCGCCGCCGACGCGAGCGCGAGGGCGATGGCGAGGTCCGCGGCGGGCTCGGAGAGCTTCACGCCGCCCACCGTCGCCGAGTAGATGTCCCGCTTCCCGAGGGCGCTGATCCGGCCCCGCTGCTCCAGGACCGCCAGCATCATCGAGACCCGGGAGGTCTCCAGACCGGACGTCGTACGACGGGGGGAGGGGATCTGGGAGTCGACGGTGAGGGCCTGCACCTCGGCCACCAGCGGGCGGCGGCCCTCCAGGGTGACCGTCAGACAGGTGCCGGGGACGGGCTCGGCACGGCGGGTGAGGAAGAGGCCGGAGGGGTCCGCGAGGCCCGTGATGCCCTCGTCGTGCAGCTCGAAGCAGCCGACCTCGTCCGTCGTCCCGTACCGGTTCTTGACCCCCCGGACGAGACGCAGGCGCGCGTGGCGGTCGCCCTCGAAGCTCAGGACGACGTCCACGAGGTGTTCGAGCAGGCGGGGGCCCGCGATCGCGCCGTCCTTGGTGACATGGCCCACAAGGAGCGTGGACATGCCGCGCTCCTTGGAGGCACGGATGAGCGCCCCGGCGACCTCCCGCACCTGGGCCATGCCGCCGGGCGCCCCGTCGATCTCCGGAGAGGCGACGGTCTGGACCGAGTCCAGGATGAGGAGCGAGGGCTTCACGGCGTCCAAGTGGCCGAGCACGGCGGCCAGGTCGGTCTCCGCCGCCAGATACAGATGGTCGTCGATCGCCTTGATGCGGTCGGCGCGCAGCCGGACCTGGCCGGCCGACTCCTCACCCGTCACGTACAGCGTGCGGTGCTCGTCGCTCGCCGCCTTCGCCGCCACGTCCAGGAGGAGCGTGGACTTGCCCACACCGGGCTCGCCCGCGATCAGGACGACCGCGCCGGGCACGAGACCGCCGCCGAGGACGCGGTCCAACTCGGGCACGCCGGTGGAGCGGGCCGTGGCCTGGCGGCCGTCGACCTGCCCGATCGGCACCGCGGAGGTGGTGACGCGGCCCGGTGTCGTCGTACGGACCGCGGGCGCGCCGTACTCCTCGACCGTGCCCCACGCCTGGCACTCGGGGCAGCGGCCGAGCCACTTGGCCGTCTGCCATCCGCACTCGGTGCAGCGGTAGGACGGCCGGTCCTTCGCGGTTTTCGTACGGGCAGCCATGACGGAACCGTAGCCGAGAGGACTGACAGCACGGGCGGGCCCGCTCGGCGGGGCATCTGCCATGGCCTGCCGTTGCCGCCTGTGACGGTGTGGGCCACGGAATCGGAGGCTCCTGTCCCCTTTTGAGGGATCGTTTCACCCGTACGGATTAAATGTGCTCAAGGGGGAAGAAGGGGCCACCCTGGGGCACCTACGGTCGCACGGGTGATGAGCAGCAGTCCGGAAACCTCCACGCACACCACCGGCGCACACCGGGCGCACGGAGACGCACGTAAGCGGGTGACCGCGCCCCGTGGCGCGCACACCCGCACCCTGGCTCAGCGCCCTCCCGCGCGGTACGAGCCCTACTTGGACGGCCTTTTCACCTACTGCCTGTCCGTTCTGTGCGACCACGACGAGGCCGCCACCGCCCTCGGGGACGCCCTCGCGCTGGCCGAGCGCCGTGGCCAGCGCGGACCGGCGTCCGCGGACGACCGCAGGGCCTGGCTGTACGCCCTCGCCCGCTGGTCGTGTCTGCGCAAGCTCACCGAGGCCCGGCGCAGGCGCCAGGCGGCCCACGCCTCCGGTCGGGGTACACCCGCCAAGGGCCACAAGGCCCTCTTCAAGGGGCACAAGGAAGCCGCCGACCGAAGTGCGGCCGAGGCGCTGAGCGCCCCCGTCTCCGAGGAGGCGCAGGACCGGCGCCGGCACGAACTCGCCCTGCTGGCCTGGCCGGAGGCGGCCGGCACCACTCCCGAGCAGCGTGAGGCGCTCGAACTCGCCGTGCGCCACCAGCTCGCCGCCGCCGAGGTCGCCGCCGTCCTCGGCCTGGACCTCGTCAAGGCCCGCGAACTGCTCGCCACCGCCGCCTGCGAGGTCGAACGCACCCGCGCCGCCCTCGCCGTCGTGGAGACCGGCACCTGTCCGAGCGTCGCCCGCCTCACCGGCGACAACCAGCTCGTCCTGAGCACCACCCTGCGCCGGGAACTGGTCCGGCACGTCGACGACTGTCCGCGCTGTCGCCGTACCGCCGAGCGCGCCGCGCCCGGCGCCTGGCCCGGCACCAGCGTCACGCCCGCCGCGCTCCCCGTCCTCGAGGCCCCGCGCGCGGCCCTGCACATCGCGATGGCACACGTCCCGCGCGCGCGAGGCGCCGCTCCACGCTTCGACCGGCGCGGTTTCCCCATGGACCCCAAGGACCACGCCGCCCGCAGGGACCGCCTTCGCGCGCGTGCCGTCACGACGACCGTCGTCGCCACCGTCGTCGCCGCACCCGTTCTCGCCCTCTGGGCGGCCTACCGCGGCGCGCCCCTCACCGGCGAGGGCGCCGACGGCCGCTCGATCACCGCGAGCGAGGCGCACGGGCCCGACGGCATCACCGGCGAGGAGACGGGCGGCTACGAGAACGCCGGCAACGCCAGCGCCAGACCCGGCGCCCGTTTCGCCAAGGGGAACCGCTCGCCCGACGTCTCCGTGGAGGTCATCAGCGCGCCCAGTGCCGGAAGCGGCGCCGGCCACCTCTCGGTCCGGGCCTCGGGCAGCGGCGACACGACCCTCGTCACGCTCGCCGCCTCCGGGAACTCACCGGTCCACTGGTCCGCCGAAACGGGAGCGTCCTGGCTCTACTTCAGCCAGTCGTCGGGAACGCTGGCCCCCGGAGAAACGTTCACGATCAAGGTGTACGTCGATCATCTTCGCGAGCCGGTGGGCCCCTGGGGCGCGCGGGTGGCGATCGCACCGGCGGGAGCGGTGGTCACGATCGGGGGGTACGGAACAGCGGGTCCGTCCGCCCCGGGCAGCTCCGGCCCGACGCCCGGCCGTCCCACCCCGTCCGCCCCCGGCCCGACCCCGCCCGCCTCGGACCCGCCACCGACGCCCGGCGACCCCCAGCCGACGCCCACGGACCCCTCGTCCCCGCCACCTTCGTCGGACCCGTCGGACCCGTCGGGTCCGGGCGGTTCGACGCAGCCGCCCAGCGACAGCTCCGCCCCGACCCCGTCCTCGTGAAGCTCGCGGGGCGGGAAGCCGGGCGGGAAGGGGCGGGAAGACGATGGACCGGAGGGTCTCAGGCGACCGGATCCGCGGGATGCGGCGCCAGCAACGGCAGCTGCGAGGCCAGCCGCTCCTCGCAGAGCTCGACCAGCCGGTCGTACCCCGCCTTGCCCATCAGCTCGATCAGTTCCGGGCGGTACGAGACGTACACCGGGTCGCCCGCGCCGTGTGCCGAGGTCGCCGACGTGCACCACCAGTGCAGGTCGTGGCCGCCCGGACCCCAGCCCCGGCGGTCGTACTCGCCGATGGAGACCTGGAGCACGCGCGTGTCGTCGGGCCGGTCGATCCACTCGTACGTCCGGCGCACGGGCAGCTGCCAGCAGACGTCCGGCTTGGTCTCCAGGGGCTCGCGCCCCTCCTTGATCGCCAGGATGTGCAGCGAGCAGCCCGCGCCGCCGGCGAAGCCGGGCCGGTTCTGGAAGATGCACGAGCCCTGGTAGGGGCGGGTCTGGCGGTCGCCGTCCTCGTCCTCGGAGACCCAGCCGGTCTTCAGCCCCACGTCATGGTGCTGCCAGATGTCCGGCGTGAGCCGTGCCACGTGCCCGGCCACCCGCTTCTCGTCGTCCTCGTCGGAGAAGTGGGCCCCGAGCGTGCAGCAGCCGTCGTCGGCGCGACCGGCCTGGATGCCCTGACAGCCGCTTCCGAAGATGCAGTTCCAGCGAGAGGTCAGCCATGTCAGATCGCACCGGAAGACCTGCTCGTCGTCGGCGGGATCCGGAAACTCCACCCATGCCCGAGCGAAGTCGAGCCCCTTCTCGTCGGACACGGTGGCCTTCTTCGGGGACTTCGTCGGGGACTTCTTGGACGCGGAGGCCTTCGCCTGCGAAGAACCCTTGGCCGATTTGTCGGGCTTCGCCTTTTTCGTCTTTGGCACCCGTCCAGGGTAAGTCGCTTCAGCCCGCTCCGGGGACGGTCGACCGCCGTACTCGCAGTAGCGTTCCGTACATGAGACTCGGTGTCCTCGACGTGGGTTCGAACACGGTGCACCTGCTGGTGGTGGATGCACACCCCGGCGCGCGCCCGCTGCCCGCGCACTCGCACAAGGCCGAATTGCGGCTTGCCCAACTGCTCGACGAGAGCGGGGCGATCGGCCTCGACGGCGTCGAAAAACTGATCGCGACCGTCCGGGACGCCCTTGAGGCCGCCGAGGACAAGGGCGTCGAGGCCCTGCTGCCGTTCGCGACCTCCGCCGTGCGCGAGGCCAGCAACGCCGACGACGTACTGGCCCGGGTGCAGGCCGAGACCGGTGTCGAGCTCCAGGTCCTGACCGGGGCGGAAGAGGCCCGGCTGACCTTCCTGGCGGCCCGCCGCTGGTTCGGCTGGTCGGCGGGGAAGCTGCTGGTCCTCGACATCGGCGGCGGCTCGCTGGAGATCGCGTACGGCATGGACGAGGAGCCGGACGCGGCGGCGTCGCTGCCACTCGGCGCCGGACGGCTGACCGCGGGCTGGCTGCCCACCGATCCCGCGGACCCGGCGGACGTCAAGGCCCTGCGCCGCCACGTCCGGACCGAGATCGCCCGTACCGTCGGCGAATTCAGCCGCTTCGGCGCCCCCGACCACGTGGTCGCCACCTCCAAGACCTTCAAGCAGCTCGCCCGCCTGGCCGGCGCCGCCCGCTCCACGGACGGCCTCTACGTCCAGCGCGAACTCAAGCGCCGCTCCCTGGAGGACTGGGTCCCCCGGCTGGCCTCCATGACCGCCGACGAACGCGCCGAACTCCCCGGCGTCTCCCCCGGCCGCTCCGGCCAACTCCTCGCCGGCGCCCTCGTCGCCGAGGGCGCCATGGACCTCTTCGCCGTGGAAACCCTGGAAATCTGCCCCTGGGCCCTACGAGAGGGCGTCATCCTCCGCCGCCTGGACCAGATGGCATCAGAGTGACCGAGTAACCGATGTCACGCTCCCCGCGCCCCACCCGGGGCGCGGGGAACCGCGCGCCCAGCCACAAACCACCCGCACCCGCCCACGGCGAACCCCGCGACGGCGCTAGAGCGCCCCACCCAGTGCCCCACCCAGCGCCCCACTCAGCGCCATCCAACGCCGACTCCCCAGCCAGCCCCCACCGCCCCCCGCCCAACCGCCGGAGGCTTACGCTGTCCCTCGTGGCAGAACCAGTCGTGCGCATCCCGGATGCGAAGGTCGCGCTGTCCACGGCGTCCGTGTATCCGGAGTCGACGGCGACGGCCTTCGAGATCGCCGCGCGCCTCGGTTACGACGGCGTAGAGGTGATGGTCTGGACCGACCCGGTCAGCCAGGACATCGAAGCCCTCCGCCGCCTCAGCGACTACCACCAGATCCCGATCCTCGCCGTTCACGCCCCCTGCCTGCTGATCACCCAGCGCGTCTGGTCCACCGACCCCTGGGTCAAGCTCCAGCGCGCCCAGGCGGCGGCGGAGAAGCTGGGCGCGTCGACGGTCGTCGTACACCCCCCTTTCCGCTGGCAGCGCCAGTACGCGCGCGACTTCGTCACGGGGATGTGGCGCATGGCGAACGAGACGGACGTACGGTTCGCCGTCGAAAACATGTACCCCTGGCGCTACCGCGACCGCGAGATGCTCGCGTACGCCCCCGACTGGGACGTGACGAAGGACGACTACCGCCACTTCACCATCGACCTCAGCCACACCTCGACGGCCCGCAGCGACGCCCTGCAGATGATCGACCGCATGGGCGACCGCCTCGGCCACGTCCACCTCGCCGACGGCAACGGCTCCAACAAGGACGAGCACCTGGTCCCGGGCCGCGGCACCCAGCCCTGCGCAGAACTGCTGGAGCGCCTCGCGCTCTCCGGCTTCGACGGCCACGTCGTCATCGAGGTCAACACCCGCCGTGCCATGTCCAGCGCCGAACGCGAGGCGGACCTGGCGGAGGCGCTGGCCTTCACCCGCCTGCACCTGGCCTCCGCGGTGAAGGTGCCCCGCCGGTGACGGACGCCACCGCCCCCCGTCGTAGGGGACGGCCTTCCCGTACGGAGACGGAGGCGGCCCCCGCCACCCGCGACCGCATCCTGGACGCCGCCCGCGAGGAGTTCTCCGAGCGCGGCTACGAGAAGACGTCGGTGCGCGGCATCGCCAAGGCCGCCGGGGTGGACTCCGCCCTCGTGCACCACTACTTCGGCACCAAGGAGCAGGTCTTCGAGGCGGCCATCGAGGTCGCGTTCGCGCCCGCCCTGGCCGCGCCCACCGCGGTCGAGGACGGCCCCCTCGACACGGTCGGCGAGCGCCTGACCCGCTTCCTCCTCGGTATCTGGGAGAACCCCACCACTCGGACCCCGCTGCTCGCCATCGTCCGTTCCGCCGTGAACAACGAGACCGCGGCCGCCGTCTTCCGCCGCCTGGTCGCCGCCCAGCTGCTGCGCCGCATCGCGGGCCGCCTCGACCTCCCCGACCCGGAACTGCGCGCCGAACTGGCGGCGGCCCAGCTGGTGGGGGTGGCGATGCTCCGCTACGTCATCAAGGTCGAGCCGCTGGCCTCGGCGGACGTGGAACGCATCGTCGAGCGGGTGGCCCCGGTGGTACAGGGCCACTTGACAGCCCCGTGAGCCGAGCGCCCCTCAGGAGCGCGGGGCTGTGGCATGGTGCGGCTCCGCCGCGTGGCGCGACCAGCTCAAGACGACCTGCACCCACCACTGAGAACAGCCCCCACGGCGCCCCTCGACAACAACCACCCGCAGCCGCCCCCCGAGACGCGCATCCCGCATTCCGGACGCCCCGTCCGAATCCTGGCGCACCGGCGTAGGCTCGACCTCAGTCATTACTCTCCGAAGGAGCGAGCGACGATGCCCGAGCTGAGGTCCCGCACAGTCACCCACGGCCGCAATATGGCGGGCGCACGCGCCCTTATGCGCGCCTCCGGTGTACCGGGCGCGGACATCGGACGGAAGCCGATCATCGCGGTCGCCAACTCCTTCACGGAGTTCGTGCCGGGCCACACCCATCTCCAGCCCGTCGGCCGCATCGTCAGCGAGGCGATCACCGCGGCCGGGGGCATCGCGCGCGAGTTCAACACGATCGCGGTCGACGACGGCATCGCGATGGGCCACGGCGGCATGCTCTACTCCCTGCCCTCCCGCGACCTGATCGCGGACTCGGTCGAGTACATGGTGGAAGCCCACTGCGCCGACGCCCTGATCTGCATCTCGAACTGCGACAAGATCACCCCCGGCATGCTCATGGCGGCCCTGCGCCTGAACATCCCGACGGTCTTCGTCTCCGGCGGCCCCATGGAGTCCGGCCGCGCCACCCTGGTCGACGGCACGGTCCGTACGCTCGACCTGGTCGACGCGATCTCCGACGCGGTGAACGACAAGATCTCGGACGAGGACATCCTCCGTATCGAGGAGAACGCCTGTCCGACCTGTGGCTCCTGTTCCGGCATGTTCACCGCCAACTCGATGAACTGCCTGACCGAGGCCATCGGCCTGTCCCTCCCGGGCAACGGCTCGGTGCTCGCCACCCACACGGCCCGCAAGGGTCTGTACGAGGACGCGGCCCGCACGGTGGTCGAGATCACGCACCGCTATTACGACCAGGACGACGAGTCGGTCCTGCCCCGCAACATCGCCACGCACGCCGCGTTCGAGAACGCCATGGCACTCGACATCGCCATGGGCGGCTCCACCAACACGATCCTGCACCTGCTGGCCGCCGCCCAGGAGGCGGGCGTCCCCTTCGGCCTGGACGAGATCAACGAGGTCTCGCGCCGCGTGCCGTGCCTCGCCAAGGTCGCCCCGAACGTCGCCAAGGACCGCACGTACTACATGGAGGACGTGCACCGGGCAGGCGGCATCCCCGCCCTGCTGGGCGAACTGCACCGCGCGGGCCTCCTGAACGAGGACGTCCACTCGGTCCACAGCCCGTCCCTCTCCGACTGGCTGAAGACCTGGGACGTGCGCGCCGGCTCCCCGTCCCCCGAGGCGATCGAACTGTGGCACGCGGCCCCCGGCTGCGTCCGCTCCTCCGAGGCCTTCTCCCAGTCCGAGCGCTGGGAAGCCCTCGACGAGGACGCCGAGAACGGCTGCATCCGCTCCGCCGAGCACGCCTACTCCAAGGACGGCGGCCTGGCGGTCCTCAAGGGCAACCTGGCGGTCGACGGCTGCGTCGTGAAGACGGCGGGCGTCGACGAGTCCATCTGGACCTTCGAGGGCCCCGCGGTCGTCTGCGAGTCGCAGGAAGAGGCCGTCGACAAGATCCTCCGCAAGGAGATCACGCACGGCGACGTCGTCGTCATCCGCTACGAGGGCCCCAAGGGCGGCCCCGGCATGCAGGAGATGCTCTACCCGACGTCCTTCCTCAAGGGCCGCGGCCTCGGCAAGACCTGCGCCCTGATCACCGACGGCCGCTTCTCCGGCGGCACCTCGGGCCTGTCCATCGGCCACGCCTCCCCCGAGGCGGCCTCCGGCGGCACCATCGCCCTGGTCCAGGACGGCGACCGCATCCACATCGACATCCCGAACCGCTCGATCCAACTCCTGGTCTCCGACGAGGAACTCGCCACCCGCCGCGACGCCCTCAACGGCGTATACGCCCCCGCAAACCGCGACCGCAAGGTCTCCGCCGCCCTCCGCGCCTACGCCGCGATGGCGACGAGCGCGGACAAGGGCGCCGTACGAGACGTTTCCAAACTGGGCTGACCAGACCCCGGAAACTCATGAAGGGGCCGCTTCTTCGGAAGCGGCCCCTCTGCTCTGCCCCCTCGTTGTTCTGCCCCTTTGGCTCACCAGGCCGCCGGATCGTCCCCCGCCACGCCGAACACGGTCCCGTCGGGCGTGCTCGTGTAGACGTGGCCATCGGCGATCATCGGCTTCTGCAGTCCGGCCGCGACCCGGTCCGACTGCGTTCCGAGTCTTGTCCGGGTCTGGCCGACGAGCTTGCCCCGGACGGCGTCCACGGCGAGCAGCCGCCCGTCGGCCGCGGTGAAGTACACGTGCTTGGCGCCGGCGGCCGGTGCCGAGCCCCGGCTCACGGAGGTCTCGAGGCGCCAGAGCTGCTTCCGGGCGTCCATGTCGACGGCCACCAGCGCGCCGAGGGTGCTCATCATGTAGACGGTGCTCCCGCGGACGGTGGTCTGAGCCTGCGGCAGCGCCACATCGAGCCTCACCCGGTGCGACGTCCTGCTCTTCGGGTCGTACTGGACCAGGGCGACGGTCTGGGTGCTCTTGTCGACCGACGTGAAGAACACGGTGCCCCGCCATGCGCCGACCGGATACAGCGTCCCCTTGAGACCGGTGTTCCACCGCACGTCGCCGGTCTCCGGGTCCACCGCGGTCACCTGCGTACGCGTTCCGTCGTCCGTCGTGCTCGTGGCGTAGGCGAGTTCGTCCCCGGCAAACGCGGCAACGTTCGGCGCGGTCTGTTCCGGCAGCCGACGGCTCCAACGGCGCTCACCCGTGGCGCCGTCCACCCCGCTGACCGTCCCGTCGGCACGGGTGAGGAGCACCAAGCCCCCCACACGCTGCCATCGGCCGTACGCCGTAAGGTCCATCTTCCAGCGCACCTTGCCCGAGGCAGGATCGAGTGCCTCCAGGAGCCGACCGGCGTGAGTCACGGCATGCACCAGGCCGCCCGAAATCGCGGGTGCCTCGTCCGGGAGGCTCTGCTCGGTCGAGGCGTGACGCCACAGCACCCTGCCGTCGACCGGGTCGAGGGCGGAGACCAGCCCCGGCTGGGCACAGAACAACTTTCCGCCGCCGTACGAGCATTGGGGCGCCCCGTCGGCTCGGGCTACGGGCTTGGTGTCCCACCCGCTGAACGCGGCCGGTGCGGACCGCTGCTGATGGTCCGGCGGAGCGGTGCCGGTGCCGTCCTGCCCGAGCAGCCGGGTCGTGGCCAGCGTCCCGCCCGCGACAAGGACGAGAGCGCCGACGGCAAGGGCGACGCGCCTGAGGGCTCGGCCTTTGGACCGTGGCGCGGGCGGCGGGGACTGCGCGTCGGCGGGAGCGGCCGGGGCGGCCGGGGCGTCGGCCTGGTTGGTGCGCTGAGCCGGAATGAACGCCTGCGTGTCGTACGAAGCCGCCAACGAGCGCAGCTCCCGCATCAGCTCGTCGGGCGTCGGCCGGTCCTCGGGCTCTTTGGCGAGGCAGCGGGTGATGAGCGGTGCGAGGTTGCCGGGCACGTCGGTCAGGTCCGGCTCGTCGTGGACGACTTGGTAGGCGACGACGTAGGGGCTGTCGGAGTCGAAGGGGCCACGGCCCGTCGCCGCGTGCACCATCACCGAGCCCAGGGCGAAGATGTCGGCGGCCGGTCCCACCTCCCGCGGACGGCGGAACTGCTCGGGTGCCATGAACGGCGGCGTTCCGATCAATTTGCCCGTCTCGGTACGCAGTTCACTGTCCGACGGCCGTGAAATACCGAAGTCGATGACCTTCGGGCCGTCCTCGGCGAGCAGGACGTTGCTGGGCTTGAGATCCCGGTGTACGACGCCCACCCGATGGATGTCGCGCAGCGCCTCGGCCAACCCGGCCATCAGCCGCCGCAGCTGGGAGGCGGGCATGGGTCCGTTCCGTTTCACCTGCTCGGCGAGGGTCGGGCCCGGTATGAACAGGGTGGCCATCCAGGGGCGCTCGGCCTCCGGGTCGGCGTCGACCACGGGGGCGGTGAACGCACCGCTCACCCGCCGCGCCGCGGCGATCTCCTGCCGGAAACGCCCCCTGAACTCGGGATCCATGGCAAACGCGGCATGCACGACCTTCACCGCGAGCCGCAGCCCCGAGCCGCTGCGGGCCAGATGGACCACGCCCATGCCACCGGATCCGAGGCGCTCGTCAAGGCGGTACTGCCCCGCGTACTCGGGAAGTTCCGCTTCCGGATCCGCTCCGGAGTTCCGCTGTGGCGCCATGGACCCACCCCCGTGCTGTTCGTCCGCACGCGCGACGCACGGAGCCTAGTCGATTCTTCGTACGAGACCGAGGCGGCTTGCTAGCCTCCGCGTGCGACAGGCGTACACATGTGCACTGCCTGAATCCATCGGTCCACCGATCCATCAGCTCGATCTGCTGGATCTGGTCCATCTGATTCAACGGGGGAGGCCTCAATGGCTGTTGAGCGAATTGAAAACATGGAAAGCAATGATGACGAAGCGGTCGCGATGACGGCGACCGCAGCGCAAGTCACCTACCCCATCGCACCCGGCTACGCGGTGAACGTCCGCAGCGGCCCCGGCACCAGCTACCGCATCGTGCGGGTGCTGCCCGAGGGCTCACGCGTGTCGATCTCCTGCCAGCGCCCGGGTGACTCCGTGAGCGGCCCGTACGGCACCACCAACATCTGGGACAACATCGCCAACGGTGAGTACATCTCCGACGCCTATGTGAAGACGGGCAGCGACGGCTACGTCGCGCCGCGCTGCGCCTGACCGAGCCAGGCCTGGGCCCGAACGAGGTCAGGGGCCCGAACGAGGCCTGGGGCCCGAACGAGGCCTGGGGCCCGAACGAGGCCTGGGGCCCGAACGAGGCCTGGGGCCCGAACGAGGCCTGGGGCCCGAACGAGGCCTGGGGC
>NZ_JBEYFS010000129.1:0-33891 GCF_040634475.1 Streptomyces sp. NPDC007095 | reverse complement strand
CCTGATCCGGCACAGCGCGAGCACGATGGTCGCCGTCACCGCCGTCCTGCTCCTCGTCCCCAGCTTCATCACCGACCGCTACCGCTGGACGGCCGGAGGGCACGGGTCGCGGCGGTGAGGCCGGAACCTGGGCGGGCGGCGGCCAGCCGTACCGCGTCCTGCCAGAGCGTCAGCTCCGCGAGCGGGTCACGGCCCGTGGTGAGCAGCGCGTGCGCGCGGGCGGCCGCGTCCGTGGCGAGCTGGTCCAGCGCGAACGGGTCGGGGCCGCCCGGCGCGCCCGGGTAGGTCGGCGGCTGCTCGGGGTGCGCGGGTGCGGGCAGCGGCGCCGGGAGGGGCGGCAGCGCCCGGCGTGAAAAGGCGTCACGGGCCCGTACACCGGGCAGCGGCGCCGACTGGTGGTCCTGGGCGGCGCGGGCCGCGCGGGTGGCGTTGCGGCGGGACAGCGCGTCCAGCAGCTCGCGCTCGCCCCTGCCGCGCAGCAGAAGCAGTACGAAGGGGTCCTCGTCGAGCAGACGTGCCGTCTGGTAGCAGAGGGCGGCGGCGTGTTTGCAGGGGTGACCGTAGTCGGGGCAGCTGCACTGGGGTGCGAGGTCGCCGGGGCCGGGGAGCAGGTCGACTCCGCAGTCCGCGAGGGACTTGGGCATCTCCTTGTCGAGGAGCGCCGCGATGTGCCCGGGGCGCTCGGCGGCCGCGTCGAGGAAACGGTCCCAGTCGCCGTCGTCCAGCGTCCGCAGCCGGACCTGGACGCGGTACGGCCGCGGGCGGCTCCCGTGGACATAGGCGAGCACGAGTCCCGGTGTGACGGTGATGGCGTCGACGTGCCCCTGGTCGGCGTACGCCCGTCCGCGCGCCAGCCGCGCCGCGTCCAGGGCCCCCTCTTCGAGGGCGCTCACCCAGGCGTTGCCCCACCAGGTCTCCGCGAAGGTGTCCGCGTCCGCGTGCGAGGTGCGGGCGGGGAGCGACTCGAACGTGCGGCGCAGCTCGCCGTCACGGCCCGGGGATGCCATGGAGCGTGGCAGGGCGGCGGCCGACGGGAGCATGCTCGGCTCCCCGAGCCGGGGCTGCGTGGGGTGCGTCGGGTGCGTCGAACTGCGGTGCGTCTTCTCGGCATCGGGCACGGTGTCGCTCTTGGCGTCGAGCTCGGTGCCGGTCTTGGTATCGGGCTCGGTGCCGACGTGCGCCGGACGTCCGGTGGCGGTTGCCTCGCGCGGTGCTTCGGAGCCGGGCAGCTCGAAGGCCTCCGCGAGCACCTCGCGTACGTCCCGGACCCGGCCTCCCCGGTCGTGCTCCCGTCGGTCGCGCCGGGCTCGCGAAGCAGCCGACGCGCGGTCGGCGAACCGGTGCGCGCTCTCGACTCCCTTGATTTCCGCCGCTGTCCGCGCCTGTCCGGCCGACGTGCGCGCGGCGCGCAGTGCCTCGCGGGCGATGTCGCCAGGACGCGTGCCGGTTGCGGGCACGTCGGCGGACGGGGCGTCCGCCGTCTCCGCTCGGGCGGGAGGCCGTACCGGGCCGGGTTCGGCGCCTGAGTCGGTCTCCGGATCCGGGACGGTGTCCGCGCCCGGACTCGGGCCCGGGTGCGGATCGCTCCCCCGCGTGGCGGCCCGGCGCAGGGCCTGCCTGGCCACGTCGCCCGGCCGGGCCGCCGGGGAGGTCACCCCGTCGGACCGCGAACCCGGCTCCTCCCCTGCCGCCGCAACCCGGGTGTCGCGCTCCCGCGCGGCTCGCAGCGCGCGACGCGCCACGTCGGCGGGGCGCGGCCCGGCCGCCGGACGTGACGGCTCGGCGTCCGGCACGTCCACGCCCCCGGTCACCGGTCGCGTCTCCTCCTCGGCACCGCTCACGACGGCCTCCGCAGTGACACCAGGTCCGACAGCTCGCGGTCGGTCAGTTCGGTCAGGGACGCCTCCCCGGAGCCCAGGATGGCGTCGGCGAGCGCCCGCTTCGCTTCGAGCATCTCGGCGATGCGGTCCTCGACCGTGCCCTCGGTGATGAGGCGGTGGACCTGGACGGGCTGGGTCTGGCCGATGCGGTAGGCGCGGTCGGTCGCCTGTTCCTCGACAGCCGGGTTCCACCAGCGGTCGAAGTGGACGACGTGGCCCGCCCGGGTGAGGTTCAGGCCGGTGCCCGCGGCCTTGAGGGACAGCACCAGGATCGGGGTGGCCCCGCTCTGGAAGCGGTCCACCATGTGCTCGCGTTCGGCGACCGGGGTGCCGCCGTGCAGGAGCTCCACCGGGACTGCGCGCGCGGTCAGGTGGGCGGTGATCAGTCGGGCCATGCCCACGTACTGAGTGAAGACCAGCGCCGAGCCGTCCTCGGCGAGCAGTGTGTCCAGCAGCTCGTCGAGCAGGGCGAGCTTTCCGGAGCGGGCGGAGGGTCCATGGGCGGCCGCCCGGGCGTCCTCCTTCAGGAACAGCGCCGGGTGGTTGCAGATCTGCTTGAGGGAGGTGAGGAGCTTCAGGACCAGGCCGCGGCGGGCGATGCCCTCGGTCGTCTCGATGGCGAGCATCGACTCGCGGACCACGGCCTCGTAGAGGGAGGCCTGCTCGCGGGTCAGGGGGACCGGGTGGTCCGTCTCCGTCTTGGGCGGGAGCTCGGGGACGATCCCGGGGTCGGACTTCTTGCGGCGGAGCAGGAAGGGGCGGATCAGCCGGGCGAGGCGGGCGATCGCCTCCTCGTCCTCGCCGTTCTCCACGGCGCGCGCGTGTCGGGCGCGGAAGGACTTGAGGGGGCCGAGCAGGCCGGGGGTCGTCCAGTCGAGCAGGGCCCACAGCTCGGAGAGGTTGTTCTCCACGGGGGTGCCGGTGAGGGCCACGCGCGCGGGGGACGGGATCGTCCGTAGGGCCTTCGCCGTCGCCGAGTAGGGGTTCTTGACGTGCTGGGCCTCGTCCGCGACGACCATGCCCCACGTCTGCTGGGCGAGCCGGGGCGCGGCCGAGCGCATCGTGCCGTAGGTCGTGAGGACGAAACCGCCGTCGAGGTCCTCCAGGGTGCGGTCGGGGCCGTGGAAGCGGCGGACGGGGACGCCGGGCGCGAAGCGGGTGATCTCCCGCTGCCAGTTGCCCATGAGCGATGCCGGGCAGACGACCAGGGTGGGTTCGCCGCGGTCCCGGCGCAGGTGCAGGGCGATGACGGTGATGGTCTTGCCGAGGCCCATGTCGTCGGCGAGGCAGCCGCCGAGGCCGAGCGAGGTCATGAGGTCGAGCCAGGCGAGGCCCCGCAGCTGGTAGTCCCGCAGCCGGGCCTGGAGACCCGGGGGCGGTTCCACGGGGGTGATGCCGGCCGTCAGGCGGTCGCGCAGCGTGGCGAGGGCGCCGACAGGCACCGCCTCGACCGTCTCGCCGTCGACCTCCGCGGTGCCGGTGAGCGCCACGGACAGGGCGTCGACCGGGTCGAGCAGGCCCAGCTCCCGCTTGCGGGCCTTGCGGACGAGCGCGGGGTCGACGAGGACCCACTGATCGCGCAGCCGGACGACCGGGCGGTGAGCCTCGGCGAGGGCGTCCATCTCGGCCTCGGTGAGCGGGTCACCGCCGAGGGCCAACTGCCAGCGGAACTGGAGCAGTTCCTCGCTCTCGAAGAATCCGGTGCCGTCCGTGGCCGAGCCGGGCGCGGGGCGCACCACCGCGGCGGCACTGAGGTCGTGGGCGAGGTCGCGGGGCCAGTGGACGGCGACTCCGGCCGCGCCGAGGCGGGTCGCGGCGATGCCCAGCAGGTCGGAGAGCTCCTCTTCGGAGAGTGCGAGGACGTCGGGCACGTCCTGTTCGGACAGGCGGTCCAGGGGCGGCCAGACGCGGGCCGCGCGGCGCACGGCGAGCGCCGCGTCCACGCGCGCGCGGGGCCCGAAGGCCGTGTCGGCGTCGCCCGCCCACAGGGCCGCGGCGTCGACGACGAGGGTGGGGTCGGCGAGGCTGTGCACCTGGACGACGGCGGCGCCCGCGCGGTGCGCGTCCTCGCCGTCGTCGAAGAGCTGGTACGCCGACAGGTCCAGGCGGAGCGAGATCCGTACGCCCGCGTCCATGCCCGCGGCGACCTCGGCGGCCCAGTCGTGGGCTCCGGGCAGCCGCTGCGGCTCGCTGGCCGCGAAGGGTTTCCCTGAGGTGTGGGGAGCCGCGGGGGTACGCGGCAGGGTGTCGGCGACCGCGTCCAGGAAGGAGCGCATCAGCGCTTCCGGGTCGGGCAGCCGGAGGGGGCCCTTGCCGGGGAGCGGGACGGCATGCCCTTCGTACGGGAGGGCGGCGGCCACGGCCCGCAGGTGGGCGATGTCGTCCGGGTCGAGTGGGCCCGCGCGCCAGGCGTCGTGGCCCTCGGGGGTGAGCCCGGGCAGCAGCCGGCCCCGCGCGACGAGCCGCAGCGCGTGCAGCGCGGCCGCGCCCCAGCAGGTCGTGGCGGGATGTGCGGCGCGGTCGTGGCGGGCCCCGGCAAGCAGCGGGAGGGCCTCGGCGATCGGCAGGGTCAGCGCGGGGACGGTGCCGCGGCGGGCTCCGGAGCCGTGCGGGCGTACCACCGTCAGCTCGGTCGACTCGGCGGACGCCGTGCTCTCGGCGGGGGGCACGCTCCCGGCGCCGCCGTCGGACGGCAGCGGCCCGCCCTCCGGGTCCCAGAAGGCGACGCGCCCCTGGCGGGGCACGGGTGCGGGCAGGAAGACGGCGGCAAGCCGCACCGGCACAGCCGTATCGGTCCGCACGGCCTCGTCGCCCATACGTCCGGTCACCTCCCGCCCCTCGGCCGAATCAGTTGTCTTCGACTCTACGGGCGGGCTCTGACAATCGGTCCCGACGGTGGCGCCGGCGCGGGGCCGGGGCGGCTCAGGGGACCGTGCGGGAGACGACGTAGACCATGGCGCGCCCGGGCCGGGGCCAGTTCACGACGATGTCCTGGGTGGGCGCCGGGTCCTTCTGTTCGTGGACGAGGCCCCACCACGAGCCGGGGCCCGTGAACTTCCAGCCGACGACCTTCTGGTCGCGGGCACTGATGGCGATGTCGTTCTTGCGTAGTTTGTCCCGGCTGGTGCCGATCTCCGCGAGGAACTGCTCCAGGCCCGGGCCGTTGGTGGCGAACTGTACGTAGAAGCGGCTGGTCTTCCAGTTGTTCGTCTCGTAGGAGGCGACGGCGACGGCGTTCAGCGGGATCGGCACCTGGTAGAGGCGGAGCTGGACGCGCGAGGGCCAGCCCACGGTGAGGCCGGTCGCCGAGTACTTCTCCTCCTTCTGCTTGCCGCTGTCGCGGCTCTGGTTGGCGGAGATGACCAGGTAGCCGGCCGGGACGCCGATGAGCAGCACGATGATCAGCAGCGTCAGGGCACGGCGGCGGAACCTGCGGCGCGGGTCCTCCGGCGGGCGCTGGGGCTCGTCCGGAGGTGAGGCCTGGCGCGGCAGCGAGGCCGTCACAGCGTCCCCTGGGTCGTACGCCGGGACTCGGAGTAGCGCTCGTACCGCTCGTAGCGCTCCACACGCCGGCGCTTGGCGCGGCGGAAGCGGCGGGCGACGAGGCGGGCGAGGTCGGCGGCGCCGACCATGCCCGCCTCGGGGCCGAGCTGGGCGCGGGCGATACGGGCCTCGGGGCGGTAGCCGCGGCCGGTCAGGTGGCGGCGGAAGGCGTCGCGCGCGGGCCCGATGAGGAGGTCGTCGGCCGCGCTGACACCGCCGCCGATGACGAAGCAGGAGGGGTCCAGGGCCGCCGCCAGGTTGGCGATGCCGACGCCGAGCCACTGGCCGATGTCCTGGAGCAGCTCGATGCACATGGCGTCGCCCTCGCGGGCGAGCTCGGTGATCATCGGGCCGGTGATGTCGCCGATGTTGCCCTTGACGTGCTCGATGATCCCGTACGCGACCGGGGAGTCCGCGGCGGCGAGTTCACGGGCCTCACGGACCAGCGCGTTGCCGGAGCTGTACTGCTCCCAGCAGCCGCGGTTGCCGCACGGACAGCGGTGGCCGCCGGGAACCACCTGCATGTGACCGAACTCGCCCGCGACGCCGAACTTGCCTCGCTTGACCTGGCCGTCCTCCAGCAGCGCGCCGCCGATGCCGGTGCCGAGCGTGATCATGACGAGGTTGTCCTCGCCACGGCCCGCGCCGAACCGCCACTCCGCCCAGGCGGCGGCGTTGGCGTCGTTGTCGACCAGAACCGGGACGGCGAGCCGTCCGGCGAGGCGGTCGCGCAGAGGCTCGTTGCGCCAGGACAGGTGGGGGGCGAAGAGGACGCGGTTGCGCTCGGCGTCGACCCAGCCGGCCGCGCCGATGCCGACGGCGTGCACGTCGTGCCGGTCGGAGAGGTCCAGGACCAGCTCCACGATGGTGTCCTCGACGACCTTGGGGCTCTTGGACTTGTCCGGCGTCTCGGCGCGGAGCTTCTCCAGGATGTTGCCGTCGGCGTCGACGACGCCCGCCATCACCTTCGTGCCGCCGATGTCGATACCGACGGTGGGGACGCGGGGCGCCGTCAGGTGGGAACGGCGTTCACGCGTCCCTACGGTCCGCAGGACGGTGGCCCGCGCGGAGCCGCGGTGTGCGAGGTCGCGGTAGGTGCTCATCGGGCCGATTCTGCCTCACCGTGCCAGGGAGGCGCATGGCGGAGTCCCCCCTGGGCTCTCCAGGGCGCTCCGCCGGAGCGCCCTGGAGAGCTTTGGGACGTATGTGAACCGCGGGCCGTGTGTGGCTGGTCGCGCCCACGCGGCGGAGCCGCAAATGTCACAGCCCCGCGCCCCTCAGGGGGCGCTCCGCTCCAGCTCGTGACGCAGGTCGTCCAGCTCGCTGCCGCCCGCCATCTGGCGGGTCAGCTCGTCGAGGGTGATCTCGTCGCGGGTGTGGCTGCCGAACATGGCGCCGCGCTTCAGGAGGACGAAACGGTCGCCCACCAGGTACGCGTGGTGCGGGTTGTGGGTGATGAGGACCACGCCGAGACCGGCGTCCCGCGCGGCGGCCACGTACTTGAGGACCACGCCGGACTGCTTCACGCCTAGCGCGGCGGTGGGCTCGTCGAGGACGAGGACCTTGGCGCCGAAGTGGACGGCGCGGGCGATCGCCACGCACTGGCGCTCACCGCCGGAGAGGGTACCGATGGGCTGGTCGACGTCACGCAGGTCGATGCCCATGCGCAGCAGCTCCGCGTGGGTGGTCCTGCGCATGCGGTCGACGTCCATGCGCTTGAAGGGGCCCGTGCCCCTCGACAGCTCGGAGCCGAGGAAGAAGTTCCGCCACACCGGCATCAGCGGGACCACGGCGAGGTCCTGGTAGACGGTGGCGATGCCCCGGTCCAGGGCCTCGCGCGGGGAGGTGAGGCGGGTCTCCTCGCCCTCGATGCTCAGGGTGCCGGCGTCGTGCTGGTGCAAACCCGCGATGATCTTGATCAGTGTGGACTTGCCCGCGCCGTTGTCGCCGAGCACACACGAGATCTCCCCCGCGTGCACCACCAGCGAGACGTCTTCGAGGGCGCGGATGTTGCCGTAGTACTTGCTGACGTCATCGAGTTCGACGAGCGCCGTGCGTTCCGTGGCGGCCGCGCCGGTCGTCTTCCCCGCGTCCGTCGTCATGCCGTCGCCGTCCGTCGTCATGCCGTCGCCTCCGCGCGCTTGCGGACCCAGTGATTGAGCAGGGTCGCCAGGAGCAGCATCACTCCCAGGAAGAACTTGAACCAGTCCGGGTTCCACTCGGCGAACACGATGCCCTTGCTCACCATGCCGAAGATCAGCGCGCCGACCGCCGCGCCGACCGCGGAGCCGTAGCCGCCGGTGATCAGACAGCCGCCGATGACGGCCGCGATGATGTAGATCAGCTCGTTGCCCACGCCCTCGCCGGACTGCACGACGTCGAACGAGAACAGCAGGTGCTGCCCGGAGATCCAGGCGCCGAAGGCGACACCCATGTAGAGGCCGATCTTCGTCTTGTTGACCGGGACGCCGACCGCGCGGGCCGCGTCCTCGCCGCCGCCGACGGCGTAGATCCAGTTGCCGAAGCGGGTGCGCAGCAGGATCCAGGTGGCGACGACGACCAGGGCCAGCCACCACAGGATGGTGATCTTGAAGTCGACGCCGCCGATGGTGAGCGTCGAGGCGAAGACGTCCCTGGCCGAGGAGAAGCCCTGCATGTCGGAGATCGACTTCGTGGACACCGTGCCGCTGATCAGCTTGGTGAAGCCGAGGTTCATACCGGTCAGCATCAGGAAGGTGCCGAGCGTGATGATGAAGCTCGGCGGGTCCGTACGGGTCAGCATGACGCCGTTGAAGACGCCGATCGCCAGCGTGACGACCAGCGAGACGAGGACGCCGACCCAGACGTTCGCGGTCATCTGGTAGCTGAACATCGAGGAGATCAGCGCGGAGCTGGTCACCATGACGCCCGCGGAGAGGTCGAACTCGCCGCCGATCATCAGCAGCGCGACCGGTACGGCCATGATGCCGATCGTCGAGGAGGCGTACAGCACCGTGCTGAGGCTCGCGGCCCGTACGAAGCTGTCCGCGAAGATCGCGAAGAAGAGGAAGACCGCGATCGCGCCGACCACGGAGCCGAGCTCGGGCCGGCCCATGAGTCTGCGCAGTGGCGAGGTCTTCAGGAGGCGCTCGTCGACCTTGGTGTCGGGCGACGGCGCGGGTGCAGGCGCAGTGGCGCTCATCGGGTCCCCCGCTTGGTGTACTCCTCGAGCGCGGCGGCCTGATCCTTGGTGATGATCTGCGGGCCGGTGAGGACCGGCTTGCCGCCGCCGAGGGCATCGGCGTTGTACTTGTAGAGCCACAGCAGGTCCACGGCCTCGTACCCCTGGAGGTAGGGCTGCTGGTCGACCGCGAAGCCGAGCGTGCCGTCCTTGAGCTCCGAGGCCACCTTCGCGTTCAGGTCGAAGGTGTCGATCTCGGCCTTGCTGCCCGCGTCGGCCTTCGCCTTCACCGCGGTGTCCGCGTAGGGGGCGCCGAGCGTGACGACCGTGTCGATGGACTTGTCGGCCTGCAGCTTGGCGCCGATGGAGGACTGCACGTCGGGCATGCTGGTGCCCTGGACGTAGAGGTTCTGCACGGTGCCGTGGAAGGTCTTCTTCACACCGGCGCAGCGCTGCTCGTGGCCGACGTTGCCCTGCTCGTGCAGGATGCACAGGGCCTTCTTGCGGCCCCGCTTGTTCAGCTCCTCGCCGACCGCCTCACCGGCGATCGTCTCGTCCTGCCCGATGTGGGCGAGCGCGCCGAACGCCTTGGACTGCTCGGATCCGGAGTTCACCGTGATCACGGGAATGCCGGCCTTCTCGGCGCGCGCGACGGCGGCCTTCATCGCGTCCGGCTTGGCCAGCGTGACGATGATGCCGTCGACCTGCTTGTCCACGGCGGCGTCGACGAGCTGCGCCTGCTGCTGCGCCTCGGCGTTGTGCGAGTACAGGAAGTTGATGTTGTCCTTGACGGCGGCCTGCTTGGCGCCGTTCTGCACGATGTCCCAGAACGTGTCGCCGTCGCCTGAATGGGTGATCATCGCGAAAGTCCACTTGGGCGTGTTCACCGCGGCCCTGCCCTGGGCCGACGCCGCCTTACGGGCATCCTCGGCCCGCTTCCCGCCGGTGCTGCTGCATCCCGCGAGGGACACCCCCAGCGCCCCTGCGAGCGCGATGCTTACCCAGGTCCGAGTCCGTGCCACGAGGCCGTGCCCTTCTTGCTGTGTTCTTTGGTGCGCCGGGGCCCGCGAAGCGGCCCGGCGGGCCGTTCCGCAGGCCCCGGGGGCCGACATCTCGCCGGCCCCAAACGCCCAAGTATCGAACACTGGGATCGTGCACCCCATCAGCGGGTCCCGCGCGCGGTGTACTTCTCGAGGGTCGAGGCGTCCTTCTCGGTGATGATGGCCGGGCCGGTCAGGACCGTCTTGCCGCCGCCGAGGATGTCTCCGTTGGTCTTGTAGAGCCACAGCATGTCGATGGCCTCGTACCCCTGGAGGTAGGGCTGCTGGTCGACCGCGAAGCCGACCTCCTTGGCCTGGAGGCGCTTGACCACCTCGGCGTTCAGGTCGAAGGTGTCGATCTCCGCCTTGCTGCCCGCGTCGGCCTTGGCCTTCACCGCGACGGCGGCGATCGGGGCGCCCAGGGTGACCACGGCGTCGATGCCCTTGGTCGCCTGGAGCTTCGCCTCGACGGAGGACTGGGTGGCAGGGGCGTTGGTGCCGTCGACGTTGAGGTTCTCGACCGTGCCCTTGAAGGTCTTCTTCACGCCCGCGCAGCGCTGTTCCAACGAGACGTTGCCCTGCTCGTGGATGACGCAGACGGCCTTCTTCAGGCCCCGGTTGTTGAGCTCCTCTCCGACGGCCTCACCGGCGACCGACTCGTCCTGGCCGAAGTGCGCGAGCGCCCCGAACCGCTTGGAGAACTCCGCACCGGAGTTGATCGTGACGACCGGGATGCCCGCCTGCTCGGCCTTGGCGAGGACGTCCTTCATGGCATCGGGCTTGGCCAGGGTGACGACGATCCCGTCGACCTTCTTGTCGATGGCGGCCTGGACGAGCTGGGCCTGCCCGCCCGCTTCCTTGTCGTTCGAGTACAGGAAGTCGACGTTGTCCTTGCTCGCCGCCTGCTTGGCGCCGCTCTGCACGATGTCCCAGAAGGTGTCGCCCTCGCCGGAGTGCGTCACCATCGCGATCTTCAGACGGGGCGTGCTCGCGGCCTTGCCACCACTCCCGCTGCCGCTCGCCTTGTTCTCGGAGTCCTTGCCACCGGAGTTGCTGCAGCCGGCCGCGAGCGCGATCACGGCGATCACCGCCGCTGCCGTTCGGGCTGTACGCATGGTCGGAACACCCTCTTTTCCGCCGCTCCTTTGCGGCTGAGGGGAGTTCTAGCTTTGCGTCCGCACACCAGTCAATGCACTTTTTAGAACATTCTTACGATTCAAATTCGGCCTCGCCGAAGCCGAATCACGGCCACTCCCCAACCGATTGACGGCCGATTGACGGCCGATTCACGGCCGATTCACGGCCGCACGAGAAGCTGGAATTCGAAGGAGTAGCGCGAGGCACGGTACATGTGGCTGCCGAACTCCACCGCGCGCCCGGTGTCGTCGAACGTGGTGCGCTGCATGGTCAGCAGCGGTGCCCCCTCGGGCTCACCGAGCCGCTCCCCCTCCTCCGCGGTGGCCGCGCGGGCACCGACGGACTGACGGGCGCTGTGCAGCGTGATGCCCGCGGCCCGCATCAGCCGGTACAGACCGGTGGCCTCCATCTGCTCGCTGTCCAGCTCCAGCAGCTCCGGGGGCAGGTAGTTGCAGAGGTACGCCATCGGCTCCCCGTGGGCGAGCCGCAGCCGCTCCACCCGGTGCACGTCACTGCCCTCGGCCACGCCCAGAGCGGCCGCGACCTCGGCGGACGCCGGTACGACGGTGTTGACGAGCACCCGGGTCGCGGGGCGCTGCCCGGCCGCCTCCAGGTCGTCGTACAGACTGCTGAGCTCCAGAGGCCGCTTGACCTGGCTGTGCACGACCTGGGTGCCGACACCGCGGCGGCGCACCAGCAGACCCTTGTCGACGAGGGACTGGATGGCCTGGCGGACCGTGGGCCGGGACAGCCCGAGCCGCCCCGCGAGCTCGATCTCGTTGCCGAGCAGACTGCCCGGGGTCAGGGTCCCGTGCTCGATCGCGGCCTCCAGCTGTTGGGACAGCTGGAAGTACAGCGGGACCGGACTGCTGCGGTCGACGCTGAGCTGGAGCGACACGGTCGGATCCTCATCTGGTTTCGGCACGGGCCGAGCGTAGCTCCGGGAGATGTTGACGGGAAGTTGTGTAGTTCGATTGTCCGGACAAAGCATTGACAGCGTGCCTGGTGGGCCTCAGTTTGTTCCCATGCGCATCGGACTTATCGGAACGGGTCGTATCGGCACATTTCACGCGACCGTTCTCAACCGCCACCGCGAGGTCGGCTCCCTCATCGTCACGGACGCGGACTCGGTGAGGGCACATGCGGTCGCGGACCGGCTGGGCGCGACGGCGGCGCCCAGCGTGGACGAGATCTTCACCTGGGGTGTGGACGCCGTGGTCATCACGGCGGCCACCTCGGCGCACGGCGAACTGATCGGTCGGGCCGCGCGCCTGGGGCTCCCGGTGTTCTGCGAGAAGCCCATCGCGGTCGATCTGCCGGGCACGCTGTCCGCGCTCGCCGAGGTCGACGCGGCCGGCACGGTCCTGCAGCTGGGATTCCAGCGCCGCTTCGACACGGGCTACACGACCGCGCGCGAGGCGGTGCGCTCGGGGCGGCTCGGACGGCTGCACACCATCCGCGCGATGACCTCCGACCAGTCGCCACCCCCGGCCGCGTACCTCCCGGTCTCCGGCGGCATGTACCGCGACTGCCTCGTCCATGACTTCGACATGCTGCGCTGGATCACCGGCCACGAGGTGGTCGAGGTGTACGCGATGGGCTCCGACGCCGGGCCCTCGATGTTCCGTGAGGCGCATGACATCGACACGGCCGCCGCCGTCCTCACCCTGGACGACGGCACACTCGCCACGACGACGGCGACCCGGCTGAACGGCGCGGGCTACGACGTGCGCATGGAACTGGCCGGCGAGCTGGACCAGATCGGCGTCGGCCTGGACGACCGTACGCCGATCACCTCCACCGAACCGGCCGGACCGCCGGCCGCCGACAAGCCGTGGACCGGTTTCCTGGAGCGCTTCGGCCCCGCCTACGAGGCCGAGCTCGCCGCCTTCGTCGACGTCGTGCGCGGCGAACGCGCCAACCCCTGCGACGGGCAGGAGGCCCTGCACGCACTGCGCATCGCCGAGGCCTGCGAGCTGTCGCGGCTGGAGAGACGCCCGGTGTACCTGGCGGAGATCCCCGGCAGACGGGACTGAGCGGACACGTCGGTGCCCCTCCTCACCCGAAGCGGCACCTTCGTCACCCCCGCCTCACCTCCCACGCACCACTCACCAGCGCACCGGCAGGCTGCGCAGACCGCGCATCAGCATGCCGGGGAGCCAGTCACCAGGGGGCCCGTCCAGCGCGAGATCCGGGCATCTCTCCAGCAGGGAGCGCAGCGCGACCCGGGCTTCGAGACGGGCCAGCGGCGCACCCAGGCAGTAGTGGATGCCGTGCCCGAAGGAGAGATGGCCCTGCGGGACGCGGTGGATGTCGAAGCGGTCCGGATCCGGGCAGCGCGCCGCGTCACGGTTGGCGGCATCGAGCCCGATCATCACCGAGTCACCGGCCGCGATGGCCCTGCCACCGATCTCCAGCGGCTCCGCCGCATAGCGGTACGTCGCCGTCTCGACCGGTCCCTCGAAGCGCAGCACCTCCTCCACCGCGCCGTCGAGGAGCGTCATGTCGGCCCGCAGCGCGGCGAGTTGGCGGGGGTGGGTGAGCAGAGCATGCACACCGTTCGTGATCAAATTGACCGTGGTCTCGTGGCCCGCGACCAGCAGGATGAACGCCATCCCGCGCAACTCGTCCCGGGAGAGCCGGTCGCCGTCCTCGGCCCGGGTGCGGATGAGGTCGCTGAGCAGGTCGTCGCCAGGTGCCGTGCACCGCTTGTCCTCGATCAGCTCATCGAGATAGGCGGCCAGCTGCCGGACGGCGGCCAGCTCGGAATCTCCGTCGGTCGGCGTCACGATCTCGTTCGACAGCGCGCGGAACGTCACCCGGTCGATGTCCGGAACGCCGAGCAGCTCGCAGATGACGGTGATCGGCAGCGGATAGGCGAACGAGTCGACGAGGTCGGCGCCCCCCTTCGGCAGCATCTCGTCCAGCAGTTCGTCGGTGATCTGCTGGACGCGCGGGCGCATCGCCTCCACCCGCCGCATGGTGAACGCGCCCGTGACGAGGGAGCGCAGCCGGGTGTGCTCCGGCGGGTCGGCGATCAGCACGTACCGGCCCATCAGCTCCTCTTCGAGCGAGCTCCACCCCCCTCTCCTCGTGTCCTTGGAGAGCCTCGGGTCGGCGAGGGCGGCCCGCGCCTCCTCGTACCCGACGACGAGCCAGCCCTCGTACGCACCCGGCTGCGGCGTCCGCACCCAGTGGACGGGGCCACGCTCGCGCAGCGCCGCGTACACCGGATACGGGTCCCTCGTGAACCCCGCGCCGTACTCCCCCAGATCGATCATGGTTCCCCTCCCGTTGTCCTTCCAACGCGCAGACCCCGCGCTCAGTGCCCGTCGTCTCCCTCCAGAAGTCCCGCGTCGTACGTCAACAGGGCGATCTGCACACGGTTGTTGAGGCCGAGCTTGGCGAGGATCCGTGAGACATGGGTCTTGACGGTGGCGACGCTCATGTACAACTCGGCGGCGATCTCGGCGTTGGAGGAGCCCCGGCCGACGGCCACGGCGACCTCGCGTTCACGGTCGTTGAGCGCGCCGATCCGGTCCCGGGCGCCGGTGCGCCGCCCACCCGGCGCCCCACCGGCCGCGTGCTCCATCAACTGGCGGGTGACGGCGGGCGAGAGCACGGGATCACCGGCCGCGACCCGGCGTACCGCGTCGAGGATCTCCACAGGCGGCGTGTCCTTGAGAACGAACCCGGCGGCACCCACGCGCAGCGCCCGCAGCACCTGGTCGTCGGCGTGAAACGTGGTGAGGACCACGATCTGCGGCGCGTCCTCGCGCCCTCGCAGCCGTTCGGTGGCCGTGAGCCCGTCGACCACCGGCATCCGGATGTCCATCAGGACGACGTCCGGGCGGGTGCGGTCGACGAGCGCCTCGACGTCACTGCCGTCCGCGGCCTCGCCGACGATCTCGATGTCGTCGGCGCCGCCCATCATGAAGGACAGGCCGGCCCTGACCAGCGGATCGTCGTCGACGAGAAGCAGCCGGATCGCATTCATGGTGCCTACCGTAGGTGCCCGCCGGGGCATTACCCACGCTTCGAACGCGACGAACGACTACCGTCGGCCGACAGGACAGTCTCGACGGGGTCTCACCCGGGAGTGAGGAGTTCAGTGCGCTATCGGCTCTTGGGCAGGACCGGCCTGCGCGTCTCGGAGCTGTTCCTCGGCGCCATGACGTTCGGGGAGCAGGGCGGGGTGGGAGCGCCGAGAGAGGAGTGCGCGCGGATCCTCGACGCGTACGCGGAGGCGGGCGGCAACGTGGTGGACACGGCCGTCAACTACCGGGGCGGCGCCAGCGAGGAGATCGTGGGGGAGTTGCTCAAGGGCCGGCGCGACCGTTTCGTCCTCTCCACCAAGTACACCGTCTCCCGCGACGGCACCGACCCGAACGCCGCCGGGAACCACCGCAAGAACCTCGCCCTCTCCCTGGAGACGAGCCTGCGGCGCCTCGACACCGACTACATCGACGTCTACTGGGTGCACATCTGGGACCGGAACACACCGGTCGAGGAGACCATGCGTGCCCTGGACGACGCCGTAAGGTCCGGCAAGGTCCTGTACGTGGGTATCTCGGACGCGCCCGCCTGGGTGGTCTCACGGGCCAACACCCTTGCCGAGTGGCGAGGTTGGTCCCCCTTCGCCGCACTCCAGGTACCGTACAGCCTGCTCAGCCGCGACGCGGAACGTGAGCTCCTCCCCATGGCGGAGACCCTCGGCATGTCGGTGGCCGCGTGGAGCCCGCTGCAGAACGGCGTTCTGTCGGGCAAGTACACACGTCCGGGCGGCGTGGCCCCGGGCACGGCGACCCGCCTCTCCCCGGAGGCGATCGGGGAACTCGAACGGACGGTGGCCGAAGCGGTCCAGTCGGCGGCCGACGAACTGGGCGCCTCCCCCGCCCAGGTGGCCATCGCCTGGACCATGGCCCACTCCCCCACCGTCCACCCCATCATCGGCGCACGCCACGTCACCCAGCTCACCGACAACCTGGGCGCGAGCGAACTCGCCCTCCCCGACCACATTCTGACCAGCCTGGAGGAGGCCACGGCCTTCCGCACAGGCTTCCCGACAGACTTCATCAACGAGACATCAAGCTGGGTGTACGGCACCGCGGGCCACCGAGTAATCCCCCGCAAGCCCTGACACACCCGCACCCCACGCTCATCCACCCCACGGCAGCCACGCCCGCACCAAGAAGCCCCCACCCCCGTCGGACCGGTGCTCCAGGCGCCCCCCGGCCAGAGTGGCCCGCTCCGTCAGCCCGATCAGCCCCTGCCCGGAACCCGGCACATGCGGCACCTCCCCCGGAGGGGCCGGATTTCGCACGGACACACTCAGACCGTCGCCCGGGGCACCCGAGACATCAACCGTGACCTCGGCTCCCGGAGCATGCTTACGAGCGTTCGTCAGCCCTTCCTGGGCGATGCGATACACGGTCCGCCCGACGGACGCGGGCACGGCCGCGGCATCGGTGACCCGCAGATCGAGGGCCACCTTCATCCCCGCCTCACGCGACTCGGAGACGAGCGCGTCCAACGCGCCGAGCGTCGGCTGCGGCCGCCCCGCGTCGTCGGAGTCACCCGCCCGCAGCACCCCGATGATCTCCCGCAGATCCTGCAGGGCCTCGTGCGCGCTCTCCCGGATCACCCCGGCGGCCCGCGCGACCTCCTCGCGAGGCGCGTCCGGCCGGAACTCCAACGCCCCCGCGTGCACGCTCAACAGCGTCAGCCGGTGGGCGAGCACATCGTGCATCTCGCGCGCGATCGCTTCGCGCGCCAGCCGCTGCGCCTGCTCGGCCCGTAGCGCGGCCTCCGTCTCGGCCCGCCGAGCCCGGTCCCGCAGGCTCAGCATGAGCTGCCGCTTGGACCGTACGAACATGCCCCAGCCGACGACCGCCAGCGTCAGCAGCGCGGTGACGGCGATGGCGGCGGCGTAGGGCAGATCGGGATCGGGGCGCAGCCAGAAGTAGACCGGAAGCAGGGCGAGCTGGAGACCGGCGACCCAGCCCACGTACTTGAGGGGCCGGTGCACGGCGAGCGTGAAGAGGGCGATCAGGCCTGCGCCGCCCGCGGTGTTGGAGAGCAGTCCGACGGGGATCATCGCCATGGCCAGCCCCAGCGGCCACCGGCGGCGCGACCACACGGCGAGGCAGGCGAGTCCGCCGATCCACTGGTCGACGACGGCGAGGGCGTGCGGGGTGTCCGGGTCGCGGGCCAGCGTGTGCGCGGCCATCACCCCGATGACGACGGCCAGCAGAAAGCAGCCGAGGTCGACCACCCAGTCACGCGCGGTACGCCGCGGCCGTCCGCCCCGCCCCGTCCGCTCGGGGCCGAGCTCCGCGACCACGGCCGACGGCAGCAGCCAGCGCCGCCCGGGCAGAACGGGTGCCATCGGCACCGGATTGTCACCACTCACGGTCGGCAAATCTACGAGGCCCGCCCCGCGGGCACCTCCCCCGCGGCGGCGATCGTCGACCAAAGTTGCGGCGCCGCATACTTTCGTCCGGACGTACCTCGCCCCGCGGCCCATGAACGTGGGGGGAACCGCGGGGCGAGGAGCTTCCGCAAGGCGATCAGAACAGCCGAACCGGTTGAAGCAGATCAAACGGTCAAACCAGTCGCACGCTCAGCCCTCGGCTCAGCAGCCGAAGTTGATCAGCTTGAACGTGACGTAGTGGTCCGAGGTGTAGTAGTCCTCCTGCGTCTTCTTGCCGGTCACGATGCGCTTGGCGCCGCGCGTCGAGGATCCCGGCGTGATGACGGTGTACTCGTGGTAGTACCCGGTGGACTGGGAGGGCAGGACACCCTCCCGGTTCTGGAAGACGACCCCGTCCTGCGAGTACGGGAAGGGACCGCCCGACGCGATCAGGTCCAGCGTGTCGTACGCCTGCGACGGCAGGTTGCTGTAGCAGATGCTGCCCACGGCGGTGGCCGCCGCATTGGCGGGGACCACGGTGGTGCCGCCGATGAGCAGCGCGGACATGAAGGCGACCAGGGCGCCGATACGAGTGATTCGTGGGGGGAATCTCATGACTCTAGGATGACGCGCGTAGACCCTGGCATGTCAATGTCAAGGCAGAGGATTTCTCCCGCCAAGTCCGATGAATTTTCCGGGAGTTAACGAAGCCCGACACGACGCCGGGCGCGGTCAGCTGCTCGCGGGACCTTCGGCGGTAGTGTGCCGAGGGACGGTGCAGTGTGCACACGACGCCATCCACGGTGAGGGGCGATGATCGTTTCGGTGGTGTCGATGCCGGAGGGCGTCGTCGTACGCACCGGTCTGGCACAGGCCCGGGAGCGCCTCGCGGCGACCTCCGGCTTCGTGATCGTGGACATCGACCTGGGAGACGAACCCCCACTCGACGACGAGCCGCTCTCCCGTCGGCTCGGACTGGACGACGCGGCCGGGGAGTGGCTCGGCAGAGCGGACGAGCACGTCCGGGCCGAGTACCACGGCGGCGCTGCCATCGGCGTCGTTCCGGTGGTCTGCGGAAACGAGGTCTCCCACGTCCATGTCCTCGCCGACGAGCGCCGCTTCATCACGGTGCATCACGGGTCCGTCGAACTGATCGAGGCCTTCATCGACCGGTTGCGGCAGGATCTGCCCCCCGACGTGATGACGACGCTGTTCCTGTTTCTGCAAGGGGTCCTGGAGACCTTTCGCCGGGCCGTCACACAGGCCCATCTGGAGGTCGAGGACCTGGAGGAGGCCATGTTCGAGCGGCGGCAGCCGGAGCACGTCCACCGGCTGGCCCAGCTGCGACGGCGCGCGGCCCGTCTGCATCGCGCGTTCCTGCCGTACGCCGCGGTCGCCCAGGAGATCCTGGTGCGCCGCAGGATGGCGGATCACCACCTCTCGGAGGAGCGGCAGGCGATGAACCGGCTGCACGAGCACACCGTGCAGCTGGTCCTCGTGGAGATCGAGGCGCTGCGGGACGCGGCCCGGCGGGCCGCGACCAGCTACGCCTCACTCGTCGCCGATCAGCAGAACGTCGTGATCAACAGACTCACCATCGTCTCGATGATCTTCTTGCCGCTGTCGTTCCTGACCGGCTTCTTCGGTATGAACTTCGCCTACCTCACCAACCGGCTGACGAGCGAGGACTCCTTCCTGGAGTTCGGCGTGGGTCTGCAGGTGGGTGCCGTGATCGTCGCCCTGTACTACGTGCTGTACCGCACGCACTGGCGGCAGCTGCGCGACAGCCGTGCCCGCGACGCCGCCGGCGACCAGTCCTGATCACGGCCCGCGGACCCCGCACGGCAGGGCGGCCTCAGCCGCCGAGCTCCTGGTACCTGGCCGTGAGGGCCGTGGCGCCTTCCTCCGTGAGGGAGCCGAACAGACGCAGGCGGGAGATGCCTCCGTCGGGAAAGATGTCCACGCGCGCGTGGGTCCCGCTCACCGGCGCGGCTAGGACGAAGCGGTGGTTGGTGTCGGGCTGGAGGCGGGTACGGGGGAGGATCTCCGTCCAGTCGCCGTCGTCGCCGTCCTTCACCGACACCGACGCCCAGCCGGCGCTGTTGCCCTTCAGATACGCCGTGTCGATCTCCAGAGCGCGGATCTCGGACTGGGCGACCATCTGGTAGCGGATCCAGTCGTTGCCCTGGTCGCGGCGGCGGCGGGTCTCCCAGCCGTCGTCCATCTTGCGGGAGCGCCCCGGCTGGATGGTGTTCGTGGCGGGCGAGTAGAAGAGGTTGGACGCGTCCTCGACCCGCCCGCCGTTCTCCAGGGCGAGGACGTCGAAGGTGCCGAGCGCGGAGAGCCACTCCGGGTCGGCCACGACCTCGCCGTACACACGCAGCCGGGCGATGCCGCCGTCGGGGTGCTGGTTCACGCGGAGGTGGGTGAAGCGCTGCTCGACGGAGACGGCGAAGCCGTTGGCGGCGTGGCCGCCGACCGCCGTGCGCGGTACGAGCGTCGTCCACTTGACGTCGTCCGCGAGGAGTTCCTCCGGTGACGGGGAGCCGGGCACCGAGGCGCCCTCGACCGACACCGCCTGGGGGTAGTTCCCGCGGAAGTGGGCCGTGTCGACCACCACCCCGCGTACGACACCGGGTGCGCCGAGCCGGACGAGCGCCCAGTCGTGATCCTCGGCCGTCGGCCACGGGTGCTCGGCCGAGGCGCCGCGGCGCCGCCGCGTCTCCCAGCCGTCCATGATCTTGCCCTTGTGCCCGAAGTGCTCGGGGTCGAACTCGGCCCGCCCGGGCAGCAGGAGGTTCTCGCGCTGGGCGAAGAACTCGTCGTTGGCGGCGATGACCCCGGCGCCGAGCTGCCGGTCGGCGAGGTTGGCGTACTGGGTGAAGGGGAAGTCGGCGGTGCGGTGGTCCGCGTACGGGTCGCCGCCTCCGTAAGGGCTCGCGTCGCCGGTGAAGTGAGGAATCGCCGTCACGTTGATCAGGTCTGCCTTTCGAGGTCGGCCGCTGCGGGTGCGGATGCGTCCGAGGACTACGGGGTGCGCGTCAGGAGTTCGCCGCCGGGAGCGCCGAACTCGCCGTCGGCCACGATGCGCTCGCCTCGCAGCCAGGTGGACTTCACGACCCCGCTGAGCGTTCGTCCGGCGTACGCCGTGACCCGGTTGCGGTGCTGCAGCGCGGCGGGATCCACGGTGAAGGTCTCGTCGGGGGCGAGGACGGCGAAGTCGGCGTCGAGGCCCACCGCGATGGCGCCCTTGCGGGAGTCCAGGCCGACCAGTCGGGCCGTGCGCGTGGACATCCAGCGGACCACGTCCTCCAGGCTGTGCCCGCGCTTGCGGGCCTCCGTCCAGACCGCCGGCAGGCTCAGCTGAAGCCCGGAGATGCCGCCCCAGGCGGTCGCGAAGTCGTCCGTCTTCAGGTCGGCCGTGGACGGCGAGTGGTCGGTGACGACGCAGTCGATCGTGCCGTCGGCCAGCGCCTGCCACAGCAGGTCCTGGTTGGCGGCCTCGCGGATGGGCGGGCAGCACTTGAACTCGCTCGCCCCGTCGGGGACTTCCTCGGCCGTCAGGGTCAGGTAGTGGGGACAGGTCTCCACCGTGATCCGCACGCCCGCGCGCTTGGCCTCGGCGATCAGGGGCAGCGCGTCGGAGGACGACAGGTGCAGCACGTGCACACGCGCGTGGAGGCGTTCGGCCTGCGCGATGAGGTTGCCGATGGCGGTGTCCTCGGCGTCGCGCGGGCGTGAGGCCAGGAAGTCGGTGTACTTCCGCCCGCCCTTCTGAGGGGCGGCGGCCAGGTGGTGCGGGTCCTCGGCGTGCACGATGAGCAGGCCGTCGAACGCGGCGATCTCGGCCAGGGACCGGGCCAGTTGCTCCTGGTCCAGCTCGGGGAACTCCTCCACGCCGGACGGCGACAGGAAGGCCTTGAAGCCGAAGACTCCCGCGTCGTGCAGCGGGCGCAGGTGCTTGACGTTGTCGGGGAGGGCACCGCCCCAGAAGCCGACGTCGATGTGCGCCTTGGAGCGGGCGACGTCCTGCTTCGCATGGAGGTGGTCGACCGTGGTCGTCGGCGGGAGGGAGTTGAGCGGCATGTCGACCAGGGTGGTGATGCCGCCGGCCGCGGCGGCGCGCGTCGCGGTCCAGAAGCCCTCCCATTCCGTGCGGCCGGGGTCGTTGACGTGTACGTGGGTGTCGACCAGGCCCGGCAGGAGGACGTCGTCGCCGAAGTCCTCCAGGCGGACGCCGGGCGGCACCTCGGCGTCGTGCGCGAGCACGGCCGTGATCCTGCCCGCGGCGACCGCGACCGTGGCGGCGCGCGTCCCTTCGGGAGTGATGACGCGCGTCGAGCGCAGCATCAGTTCGACCCATCCGACGTCGGACACCCGGACCCCTCTCTCTGCCGCTGTCGACTCCCGCTGCCGCAGTTAACTTCCACGTAACGGAATTCAACGTTCTGTTGAAGGAGTCTTCACTCAAGCCCTCGCGCCGTCAAGGGCTCACCCCTCCACCCTGCCCCCGAATGCACCCCTCTGGATGTTTCCATAGAATGGAATTAGAATTCCACAAAGCAGAACGTAGCTACGTACCACCAAGGAGTCAACCAACAGCCGGGTAGGCTGCATCACTGCCTGTCAGCCTTGAAAGGACCGCGCCGTGCCTGCGTCCAGCGCCAGCACCACCGACGACGCCAAGTCATCCGCCCCGAGCGGTGGTGTCCAGTCCCTCGAGCGCGCCTTCGATCTGCTCGAGCGCATGGCCGACGCCGGCGGGGAGGTCGGCCTGAGCGAGCTCTCCGTGAGCAGCGGGCTGCCGCTGCCCACCATCCACCGCCTCATGCGCACGCTCGTGGCCTGCGGTTACGTACGCCAGCAGCCGAACCGCCGCTACGCGCTCGGCCCCCGCCTGATCCGCCTGGGCGAGTCCGCCTCCCGGCTGCTCGGCACCTGGGCACGCCCCTACCTCGCCCGTCTGGTCGAGGAGACCGGCGAGACCGCGAACATGGCGCTGCTCGACGGGGACGAGATCGTGTACGTGGCCCAGGTGCCCTCCAAGCACTCGATGCGCATGTTCACCGAGGTGGGACGCCGGGTGCTGCCGCACTCCACCGGCGTGGGCAAGGCCCTGCTCGCGCACACCCCGGCGGACGAGGTGCGCGCGCTGCTCGCCCGTACCGGCATGCCTGCCGCGACGGAGAAGACGATCACCACCCCGGACGGCTTCCTCACCGCACTGGAGGAGGTGCGCCGTCTCGGGTACGCGGTCGACGACAACGAGCAGGAGATCGGCGTGCGCTGCCTGGCCGTCTCGGTCCCCGACTCCCCCACGGCCGCCGCCATCTCGATCTCCGGTCCCGCGGGCCGGGTCACGGACGTGGCCACCGAGAAGATCGTGCCCGTGCTCCAGCAGGTCGCGGTGGAGCTGTCGGAGGCGCTGGCGAGCTCGGGCCCGGGGGCCTGACCTGCGCGCCCCGGGGGTCACCCGGCGGCGAAGTCGGCGAAGTCCCGCGCCATGGCCCGGCGCAGTGCTCGGCGTTCGCGCCGTGCGAAGGCCGGCGCGGGCACCGTCAGGACCGGGCAGCGGGCGTGCGCCGGCACCCGGGGGCGGAGCGCGGCAATACGAGCCCCCGTGCGGGCGCCGAGCACCAGGAGGTCCTCCGGGCGCGCGGCCGGCCGGCCCAGGGCCCGGTCGGGACGGGACCGGACCACCCTGCGGACGACGGTGGCCTCGGGCGGCGTACCGCCGAAGGCCTCCTCGAAGACGCGGTCGAGCCGCGCAGCGGCATCGCGGGCGCAGCGGGCGGCCCAGGCGCTGTCGGGGTTGCGGACGTAGCGGACCTCGCCCTCGGGCGGCTCCCACGCGAGTACGGCCACGAGCACGCGGCCGCTGTCGCGGGCGGCACGGGCGGCGACCCGCAGCGCGGCGAGACCGGCGAGCGAGCCGCTGACTCCGACGACCACCTGCCCGAGGGCCGCCATCAGAACTCACCCCGGCGCGGCCGCGGCAGCCCGAGCCCCCCACCGGCACGGGCCGTGAAGCGGCGCCCCGCGACCAGCCTGCGCACCCACTCCCGCACCGGCACCCCCGGCATCCGCTCCTCCTGGCGCCGCTGGATCTCCCGCTCCCCACGATCGGTGAGGCAGTGGTCGCTTCCCTTGGCGCTGACGCTTCCCTTGGCGCTGACGCTCCCCTTCTCGCAGACGTGTCCGGTTGTCGATTTCTCGCAGACGTGTCCGGTGTCGATCGACATCACTCCACTCCCCTTCCCAGGCCAATGCGGTGGGACGATTTCCCCTGGTCCCGGAAGTCTGTACGCTGATTGGCCTGCCCCACAGGGCCAATACAAGGGAGTTGGCATGGTGAACGGACCGGTGGTCCACGGAATGGACAGGACGCTGGGAAGCCGGCAGCTCGCCGCGCTGCTGTCCGCCGTGCCCCACGCCGACGGCCGCCTCGGGTATCGCGCGCTGGCCGACGGTGTACGCAGGCTGCTCCTGGACGGCCGGATCGCGCTGCACGTCCGGCTGCCCGCCGAGCGCGAGCTGGCCTCCGCGCTCACGGTCAGCCGGGCCACGGTGACGGCGGCGTACGACCTGCTGCGGGAGGACGGGTTCGCGCGGAGCCGGCGGGGCGCGGGGACGTGGACGGAGCTGCCCGACGGCCACCGCCCGGCCAATGTGGCCTCCTTCCCGGCCGACGACGGGGTGATCGACCTGGCCATCGCGGCGCCCGGCGCGCCCGAGGCGGAGCTCGCGGAGGCCTTCGCGGAGGCGGGCGTCCTGCTGGCCCGGCGCGCCTCGACACCCGGCTATCACCCCTACGGGATCCCGGAGTTGAGGGCCGCCGTCGCCGAGCGGTTCACCCGGCGCGGGCTGCCTACGCTGCCGGACCAGATCCTCATCACGAACGGCGCGCAGCAGGCCCTCTCGCTGACCCTCGGGCTGCTCGGGCGGCCCGGTGACCGGATCCTGGTCGAGAACCCCTCGTATCCGAACGCGCTCGACGCGATGCGCCGCGCCGGACTGCGCACCACTCCCGTGCCCGTCACGGCGGAGGGCTGGGACCCGGGGCTGATCGACTGCGCGCTGCGGCAGGCGGCGCCCCGGCTCGCGTATCTGATCCCCGACTTCCACAATCCGACCGGGCATCTGATGCCGCTCGAACAGCGCCTGGCCGTACTGGAGTCGGCGCGCGCGACCGGCACCTGGCTGGTGATCGACGAGACGATGACGGACATCGCGCTGGATGTGCCCGGAGCCCCGCCGTTCGCCTCGCTCGCGCCGCGCGGGACGGGCGACCAGGTCGTGACGGTGGGGTCGTTGAGCAAGACGCACTGGGGCGGGCTGCGCCTCGGCTGGGTGCGGGCGGGATCCCGGCTGATCACGGAGCTGGCGACCGCACGGGTGCCCACGGACATGGGCGGTTCGGTCCTGGACCAGCTGGTCGCGCTCGGACTGCTGGCGCGCACGGACGAGGTGCTGCGCGAGCGGCTGTCTCGGCTGCGCGCCCAGCGGGACGCGCTCGCCGACTCACTGGCCCGCCATCTCCCGGACTGGCGCTGGCAGTTGCCGCCCGGCGGACTGACCTTGTGGATCGACCTGGGCCGCCCGATCGCCTCGTCGCTGGCCCGCGCGGCCCTGGCCCAGGGCCTGCGCATCGAGGGCGGTTCCCGCTTCGGCGCCGACCCGGGCACCCATGAGCACCGGCTGCGCTTCCCCTACACCCTGCCGTCCGACGTGCTCGACGAGGCCGTACGCCGGCTCACGACCGCCCTGGACAGCGGGCTCACCGCGGCCGGGGCGGAGGCGGGCCGCCCGCACTGGGTGGCGTGAGCGGTACTCCGAAAGCGCACCCGGAGAAGGACCCCGGCCCCCTCAAGGGCGCCGGGGCGGTTCCCCGAACAGCTCCACCGCGCTGCGTACGCCCGCGAGGCCGGTCGACAGCGCGCTGACCGAGCCGATCGCGCCCGCGATCAGCAGTAAGGAGCGGCGCAGCCGGGGTATCTCGGGCATACCGCTGAGGGCCATCGCGGCGAGCGCCGCGAGCTCGTCCTCGGCGATGCCCCGGTCGGGGAACTCGGCCGGGTGCGTGGCGAGTTCACGGCGCAGCCGGGAGACGGCGGTCCGCAGTTCCGCCACCCTCGGATCCTCGTCGCTGCCGGTCACTGGCCTCTGTCCCAAGCTCCGCAACACAGCTCGCCCCCCTCGCACGTCCTTGTGCGCACGCCCTTCGCCGGTCCGTCCCACACCCCATGGCGATGGTCGGGCGCCGGGGGACGCGGGCCAGTAAACGCCACCCGATGCGGTGGCGCCACCGCGCGGACCGAAATTCAGCCCCGCGAGACCGTGCCCTCGGCGCCGGGTCAGGTATGCAGGAGGTATGACGCACAGGGAAGACGGCGCATGACACACAGAGAAGACCAGGTGGCCGGGCTGCTCCTCGCGGCGGGCGGGGGGCGACGGCTCGGCGGGCGGCCCAAGGCGCTGCTCGAACACCGGGGGCGACCCCTCGTGGAGTACGCGGTGGGGGCGCTGCGCGCGGCCGGGTGCACGCGCGTCCACGTGGTGCTGGGGGCGCGGGCCGACGCCGTACGGGAGCGGGCGCGGCTCGACGGGTGTGTGCTCGTGGACAACCCGGAGTGGGAGCACGGCATGGGTTCGTCACTACGGGCCGGGCTCGGCTCGCTCGCCGGCACGGGCGCGCGGGCGGCACTGGTCTCGCTGGTCGACCAGCCCGGCATCGGGCCGCGGGCGGTCGCGCGGGTGCTCGCCGCCTACCAGGACGACACCTCGCTGGTTTCCGCGGCGTACGAGGGAGTGCGCGGCCATCCCGTCCTCTTCGGCGCCGCCCACTGGGCCGGTGTCGCGGCGAGTGCCACCGGTGACCGGGGGGCACGCGCCTATCTGAAGGAGCACGAGGCGGCGATCACGCTCGTCGAGTGCGGTGACGTGGCGGAGCCGTACGACATCGACACGGAGGACGATCTAGGACACCTTGAGTGAACGGCGCGGCACTGAGCGCCACGTTGCCTCGACCTGGAGAATCTCGACATCAACAAACCATTGAACTTCCACCATGAGGAAACTATTATCCACTGTTCAGAAGCGCCGGGCTGCTCTCCGGGCGCTGATCTCCCTACCCGGGTCGCCTGGCACCCGGTGCCACGCTCGCTGAAGGAAGTGACAGCTCATGTCCGCACCAGCGCCGTCCCCGCTGGCCATCGTCGACGCCGAGCCCCTGCCCCGGCAGGAAGAGGTCCTCACGGACGCGGCCCTCGCCTTCGTGGCCGAGCTGCACCGGCTGTTCACGCCCCGGCGTGACGAGCTCCTCGCCCGCCGCGCGGAGCGCCGCGCCGAGATCGCCCGCACCTCCACGCTCGACTTCCTCCCCGAGACCGCCGCCGTCCGCGCGGACGACTCCTGGAAGGTGGCCCCCGCCCCGGCCGCCCTGAACGACCGCCGTGTCGAGATCACCGGCCCCACCGACCGCAAGATGACCATCAACGCCCTCAACTCGGGCGCGAAGGTGTGGCTCGCGGACTTCGAGGACGCCTCGGCACCCACCTGGGAGAACGTGGTCACCGGTCAGCTCAACCTGATCGACGCGTACACCCGCAGCATCGACTTCACGGACCCGAAGTCCGGGAAGTCGTACGCTCTGAAGGCGAACGACGAGCTCGCGACGGTCGTCATGCGTCCGCGCGGCTGGCACCTGAACGAGCGTCACCTCCTCGACGCGGACGGCACACCTGTCCCGGGCGCGCTCGTCGACTTCGGCCTCTACTTCTTCCACAACGCGCAGCGCCTGCTCGACCTCGGCAAGGGCCCCTACTTCTACCTCCCGAAGACGGAGTCGCACCTCGAGGCCCGCCTTTGGAACGACGTCTTCGTCTTCGCGCAGGACTACGTCGGCATCCCGCAGGGCACCGTCCGCGCGACCGTCCTGATCGAGACGATCACGGCGGCGTACGAGATGGAGGAGATCCTCTACGAACTCCGCGACCACGCCTCCGGGTTGAACGCGGGCCGCTGGGACTACCTCTTCTCCATCGTCAAGAACTTCCGTGACGGCGGCCAGAAGTTCGTGCTGCCGGACCGCAACGCGGTGACGATGACGGCCCCGTTCATGCGCGCCTACACCGAACTCCTCGTCCGCACCTGCCACAAGCGCGGCGCGCACGCGATCGGCGGCATGGCGGCGTTCATCCCCTCCCGGCGCGACGAGGAGGTCAACAAGGTCGCCTTCGAGAAGGTCAAGGCCGACAAGGACCGTGAGGCGGGCGACGGCTTCGACGGCTCGTGGGTGGCCCACCCGGACCTGGTCCCGATCGCGATGGCCTCCTTCGACGCCGTCCTCGGCGAGCGGCCGAACCAGAAGGACCGGCTGCGCGAGGACGTGTCGGTCGCCGCCGGGGACCTGATCGCCATCGACTCCCTCGACGCCAGGCCGACGTACGACGGTCTGGTCAACGCCGTCCAGGTCGGCATCCGTTACATCGAGGCCTGGCTGCGCGGGCTCGGCGCGGTCGCCATCTTCAACCTCATGGAGGACGCGGCCACCGCCGAGATCTCCCGCTCGCAGATCTGGCAGTGGATCAACGCGGGCGTCGAGTTCGAGCACGCGGGGAACACCGTGAAGGCCACCCCGGAGCTGGCCCGCGAGGTCGCCGCCCGGGAGCTGGCGAACATCCGCGCCGAGATCGGCGAGGAGGCCTTCGCCGCCGGTCACTGGCAGCAGGCCCACGACCTGCTCCTGGAGGTCGCGCTCGACGAGAACTACGCCGACTTCCTGACGCTGCCGGCCTACGAGCAGCTCAAGGGCTGACCTCCGGGGCGGCTCCCTTGTCCGAGTGGCCCAGGGACCTTCCCGGGGCCACTCGGTCGCGTACGAGCTTCTTCACGGCCGTCGGTTCCGGGAAACCCTGCTCGCGCCGGTCCCAGACCACCTCGTCGTTCACGCGGACGACGAACACGCCGCCGGTGCCTGGCTTCAGGGACAGCTCGGTGAGTTCCGTCTCGAAGGTGGTGAGCAGCTCCTGTGCCAGCCAGGCAGCGCGGGGCAGCCAGCGGCACTGGGTGCAGTATTCGATCTGGACGCGCTGGACGTCTGTCATCCGAGGTGCACCGACCAATCCTGTTCAGCCGCCGGTTTGCCGTGCAGGTCGGGGACCCGCTTGAGCCAGTTCGGACGGCCCTGCTGGGTCTTCGCCGCACGGTCCGCGTCCTCGGCGGCGAGCTGTTCGCGGCTCGGGAAGTCCGTGGGGAGCCAGTCCGCGGAAGCCTTCACGCGGGCGAGGAGATAGCCGACGTAGGCCTCGCGCGCCTCGTCCGGGGTCGCGAAACCGGGTTCTTCCGCGAGCCAGGCGTCCGGCACCTCGGCGGTGACCTCGCGCAGCAGCTCCTCCGTCACCCTGGGCGCCAGTTCCGCGTCGGCGGCGCGGGTGTCCGGGGCGTAGCCGCCGAGGGCGTGGCTGCGGAAGTCGTACGCCTTCTCCGGGGCCGAGGCGTCCCAGCGGTGGTGGAAGACGAGGGCGGCGCCGTGGTCGATCAGCCACAGCCGCGGGGGCGCGATGCCGAATGTCGGCCAGACCATCAGGTTTGAGCTGTGCATCGTACGGTCCACGTTGACCGTCAGGGCGTCCAGCCAGATGACCTTGCCCGCCTCCAGCGGGTCGACGGGGAACGTCTTGGCGATCTCCGGGGTGAAGTCCTTCGCGCCCGGCAGATAGTCCATGCCGAGGTTGAGGCCGGCGCTGGCGCGCAGCAGGTCCTGGACCTCCTGGTGCGGCTCGTGCTCGGCGACGGCCGGGTCGAAGTGGACGAGGACCAGCTCGGGGAAGCGCAGCCCGAGGGCGCGCGCCAGCTCACCGACGATCACCTCGGCGACCAGCGCCTTGCGGCCTTGCGCGGAGGCCGTGAACTTCACGACATACGTCCCGAGGTCGTCGGCCTCGACGACTCCGGGCACGGACCCTCCGGACCGCAGGGGTGCGATATAGCGGGTTGCAGTGACCTCGTTCAGCATTTTCTCAGGCCGTACATTTTCCTGCCCTTATAATCCATGACCAACCTCGGACATATGCAACCAAGGTAATCGACGTGCACCGCTCGTCTCCATCATGATCATGCCCTGTACGACTTCGGAGAGCACGGCTCCTCTCCTTCGGGAAGAAGAGGAGCCGTGTTCTCCTCGCCGCGGAATCTCCCGCCCGGCCTCAGACCGGGTTGGAGGGCACGGAATCCTGCGGCACGAGGGCCGGAGGGCCGATTCGCGGGTCGGTGGGCCGAGGGACGTAGACGGGGGAGTCCGATTGGTAGAAGAGATCGATGTCGGCTTCCTCCCCGCCGACGATCAGGGTGTCCCACGCACCGCTTACCTGGAGCGTGCGGAGCGTGGCCGGGTCCAGCGTCAGGAGGTGGTCGCGCAGTTCCTCGTCAGTGGGCATACCGGGGAGACGGGATGCGAGGCGCTCGCGTATCGCGCTCATGCGCTCCAGCAGGGCGTCGAGGGACGCGTGTTCGGGCTCGGAGCCGTCGCCGGGTTCCGGTTCCATGCTGCGGGCGATGATGTCCTTGATGGCGCGGGTGACGCCCTGTTCGTCGGTGGTGACCATGGCGTTCCAGGCCCGGCTCTTGTGCCGGTACTGAAGCATGGACATGGCCGCCTCGTGCCGGATGAAGTCGGCGTCGCGCAGCGGCTTGCCCTGCCAGGTGCGGCTGAGGGAGCGAGCGAGCGAAGTGGCGGAGGCGAGACCGCTGTTGAGACCGCGCCCCGGCCAGAAGTGGATGGCGTTGGCCGCGTCGCCCAGCAGGAAGCCGTACGTGCCGGGGCCCGTCGAGGTCGGGCGGCTCAGCTGCGCCGTGAACCGCGGGCGCTGCACCATGTCCAGCCGGAACGACGTGATCGCGGTGAGGTCGTTCTCGGGCACGCCGAACAGCTTCAGTCCTTCCCGGATCCGCTTCCACAAGGGCGAACTGCGCAGCAGGGCGGGCAGAAAGAGGGTTCCGTGCGTGGGACAGCGGAACTCGTGGTCCTCTTCGCGGCTCATGACGCAGGGGCGAGCGGCGATGCACTCCTCGAAGACCTGACGGACCGGGTCGATGCCGATCACGTTTCGGGCCTCCTCGCGGGTGAGCCGCATGTTCAAGAAGCCTTCGCCGCGCAGCGAGTTGAGAAGAAACCTGTTCTGAGACACGGTCAGCAGGACGCTCATCTGGTCTGAGAGCGGGGACTTCACCCGGAGTCCCAGCACCACGTCCTGCAGATGGTCGCCGTCGAGGGAGTAGATCGAGGCGTCGGCCGCGCCGAAGCGGTCGGCGTAGTGCTCCCGCGTGCGGGATCGTCCGCCTTCGCAGATCGCCAGGACGTGTTCCTGCGAGAGCCGACTCTGATGCTCCGCCGAGTCGAACCGCTCCGCCACCAGCCGGATCGCGGCGTTCTTGTTCGCCAGTTCCAGCAGGCGGTCCTCGACGTAGGCGATCCGGATGTTGCGGGGAGGCAGACCGTTCACGGAGTCCGGTCCGACGGGCCACATCTCCGAATAGTCGCCCGCGTCCTCGAACAGCGCCGACCGTATCTCCTCAGGCAGAGCGAGGTACTGCCGGCTCTGGATGGTCACGACCTGCTGGCGACGGACGTTTCCCTGGGTCTCGTCCTTCCAGACAACGGTGGAGCCGTTCTTGATCCACCGCCCTTCGTAGACCGTGATCGAGACCCGCCCGCGCAGCATGGCCTCCAGCGTCAACGCGAAGGCGAGTCCCACCGGGCCACCGCCGGTGATGGTGACCCTGAGGATGCCGGGATCCGCGGCGGCGCTCACCCGGGGTGCGTCCAGGTGGGAGAGATCCATCACCGTCTCCATGGCGTCCTGCGACTCGAAGAGGAAGGTCTCCTCACCGATTCGGATGCGGTCGCCGGAGCGCAGTATGTGCCGTGTGATGCGCTGGTCGTTGATGAAGGTGCCGTTGCGGCTGTTGCGGTCGTAGACCACGAAGCCGGCATCCTCTTCGATGATTTCGGCGTGCAGACGGGAGGCGTTGACGCTGACGATCACGACGTCGTTGTCACTCTTGCGACCGAAGGTCAGTGGAGCAGCGCTCAGGACCACGCTTTGACCAGTGAAGGGGCCCGTTTGCCCCAGGATGACCGATGGCACTCATACTCCTCATGAACGACATCCAACTGCGAAAGAGGGGCCGCTCGACGCGGCTGACCCGACACGAAACCGGAGCCTTCACTCAAACGTGAACGCGACCTGGTTTAGTTCGATTCTTGCGACAAATTCGTTCCGCGCCTCGTTGCGGGGCCGCGATCCGGACACCTCGCCGCGCTGCAGGAGAACTCCGGGCACGGGACGGCCGGGACCGAGGGCCGCCCCGGTCCACGCACCCGACACGCGGCGAAGAGTGGTGGAAACCTTTCCGCGGCGGCCCGTTGCGACCCTCGGCAACGCGGTCCGAGCCGTCGGTCGGTGCCCGGACGGCGTGCCTCAGCCCGTTCCGGCCTCGCAAGTCAGCGACAGGGGCACCATGTTGGACTTGCCGTGCAAGGGTGCCTTGAGCTCCACGCCGATTTCGCTCTCGAGCTCTCCGGCTTCCGCCCACGTGCTCAGGCTCACCGTGTCCTGCTTGCTGAGCCCTCCGTCATCCGAGAACACCAGCGTCCTCCAGTGCGGATCGGTCACCGAGCCGTCCTTGGACACCCACCGGTAGGAGAACTGGGCCGGGAGCCGGTCCACCGAGAACGTCGCCGTAAAGGTGGGCGCCTGCTCGCTCGGCGGCGGGCACCGTCCCGAGTACGTCGTGTGCGAACCCGTCACCGTCACCCGCACCCCCAGGGTGGCGGAGGCGCCTTGGTCGTCGCCCTGTGTGCTCGAGGCGGTGGCGTTCTCGGCGTTTTTCGAGGCCGAACCCGCCCCTGCGGTAGCGTTGCCGGCGCTCTGGCGATCTCCGCTTCCGTTTCCGTCGTTCATGAGCGCATAGCCCACCCCGGCCAGCGCCAGCACGCACAGGGACACGCCCGCGGCAACGAGCGCGATGCTGCGCCGGCTGCGCCGCGGGGCAACCGGGGGGACGGAGGAGGCGGGTGTTCCCGCGGCGCGCGGATCCGGCACTGCGGGGTCCGCGACCGCGGGCCGTGCCCCAGGATCCGCGTCCGCCGCCTGCGCCAGGGAATGCGTGACCGTGGGCTGCGCCGAAGGATCCGCGACCGTCGCCTGCGCCAGGGAATCAGCGACCGTGGGCTGCGCCAAGGGATCAGCGACCGTGGGCTGCGCCAAGGAATGCGTGACCGTGGGCTGTTCCCCAGGATCCGCGGGAGACATGCGCGTCGTGGGCTGCACCGAAACGGTCGGGGAGTCAGAAGGCGGCTGCACGATTCCCGCGTCGGGGACGCCGCCCTGGGAGATGAGCCGCAGGTCCTGTTCCGCCTGCTCGGCGGTGAGACGTTCGTCCGGATCCTTGCGCAGCAGCCCCTCGATGACCGGCGTGAGGGCACCGGCCCGGCGGACTTGCGGCAACTCCGCGTCCACGATGGCCCGCAGGGTGCTGAGCGGGGTGTTCTGACGGAAGGGGGAGCGCGCCTCGACGGCCGCGTACAGCAGCACGCCGAGCGACCACAGGTCCGACGCGGGCCCGGACCGCCGGCCCAGCGCCCGCTCCGGAGCCAGGAATTCGGGCGATCCGACGACTTCACCGGTCATGGTGAGCGCGGAATCGCCCTCGATCACGGCGATGCCGAAATCGGTGAGCACCACCCGGCCGTCCTTGGCCATCAGCACGTTGGCCGGTTTCACGTCACGGTGCAGCACACCGGTCTCATGGGCGGCGTGGAGCGCGGCGAGCACCTCGAGGCCGATGGACGCGGCACGCTGCGGGGAGAGCCGGCCCTCGGCCCTGAGCAGGTCGGCCAGTGACCGACCGCGGACCAACTCCATGACGATCCACGGGCGACCCTCCTCCATGGCCACGTCGTAGACGGTCACCACGTTCCGGTGCGCCACCCGGGCCGCGGCCCACGCCTCACGCTCCAGCCGCGTGTACATCCGCTCGATGTCGGGCGCCGCCAGTCCGGCAGGCGCCCGGACCTCCTTGATGGCAACCTCGCGCTGCAACACCTTGTCGTGGGCGCGCCACACGGTGCCCATGCCACCCGCGCCGAGGGGCGAGAGCAGACTGTAGCGGCCGGCAATCACACGCGCGCTGCCCGATTCTCCGGACACGGCGTCCTCATTGGCCATCGGAGCGATTCTCCCTTTCCATACGCAAGCTGCTCGTCAGAGCGCGGGCATCGCACTGGACCACGCACCTGGCCTGCCCCGAAAGCAGGGCACGGACGGAGTGCCCCCACGGTGGAGGAACCCGCGGCGACCCAACGGGCTAATCCGACGGTGATCGTACCTTCGTTCGCCGGACGCGGGTGCCGACGTGGGCGCGGCGCCGCCCGGGTCGGATCGCTCCATCATCACGTTCATCTGCCGTCCCCCCGTTGTTCGTCTCGCCTCGCCGGCGTGCCGACGGCGGCGACCCCGTTGGTGGTGGGTGGGGCTGCCCCAGATCCGTTGGCCGGCACGGGAGTTGAGCTGGTCACTGCCCCCGCCACCAGGACATGTACCCAACCGAAGAGGAACCCGGCGCTAGGTCCTGTCGTCAAATTCCCGTCGTCCGCCCGGAGGGCGGGCCCTGCGGCGTCAGGTGCGTGCTCTCGGCGTGCCGGGCACAGGCCCTCGT
>NZ_JBEYFS010000128.1:0-33944 GCF_040634475.1 Streptomyces sp. NPDC007095 | reverse complement strand
TGCTGGTCATGCGGGTGGTTCTCCTGCTCGTTCGTCCACCCAGGCTAACTGATCACGCCGGGGTGTCTCGCCCAACGATGTCAGGGAGGGGGGCGAGCTGAGGAATTTCCCGATCAGATAGCCGACTTCGTCAGGGGCCTCGATCTGTGGGTAGTGGCCGACCGGGAAGGGGTCGTTGAGTTCCTGCAGGTGTGCGTGAGGGAAGCGCTGACGGATTCTCTGGGCGACGTGGGCACCGCTGATGGGGTCACGGGGTCCCCAGACGAAGAGGGTCGGGGCGCTGAAGTCTTCGAGGGCCGTGACCCATCGTGTTTCGTGGGCGCGCCGTTCGTCGATGTAGCGCAGCAGACGTGGCGCAAGCAAGTGTCCCTGGTGCAGGGCCATGCCATTCCACATCTCGTGCAGGTTCTGGTCGGAAGCGGGACGTGCCATGAGACGGCGCATCGATCTGACGAATGTCTTTTGGTTGATGCCGTGGCTGATCAGGGGGCCGAAGGGGCCGTGCAAGAGACGCTGAATGCGCAGTGGGCGGTGCAGATCGGGGTAAAGGCCGCCGTTGAGCCATACCATGCGGGTGACGCGGTGGGAGTTTCGGGCCAGGAGCTCTTGGGCCACGGTGACGCCGTAGTCGTGAGCGACCATGGCGGTGTCGCCGATGTCGAGGTGATTCCATACGCCTTCGGCCAGGTCGGCCTGCTCCATCACCGAGTAGGTGTGGCGGGGTGGCTTGTCGCTCGCGCCGAACCCGAGCAGGTCGAAGGTCGTGACGCGGAGGCCCAGGTCAGTGAGTCGGGGCAGGATGAGCGACCAGTCGTGCGAGGAGGTGGGGAAGCCGTGTATGAGCGTGACGGGCCGGCCGTCTTCGGGGCCGTCCTGTCGGACGAAGAGGCGGTGTCTGCCTCCATGGCCGCGCACCGTGATCCAGGAACCGCCGGTGAGCCAACGGGCATGGGAGGGCATGTGTGAGGGCATCGGGTTGTCCCGGAGACAGGCGGTGCCGTGGTTCGGCATCGCGGGCACAGAGGAAGTCGTCGTCGCCGTCTGATCGGCTGAGCAGTGTCTGTTCCGATTCCGCGACGCACGGGGCGGTCGAGATCGCGGTAAGAGTCCGGTACCGGGTCACGGCGACGCTGTGCTGCGTCGCGGTGTGGTCGTCCGGGGGCGGGCCTGGGCTGGAGCCGGTGCCTGTATGGGCAGGTCGAGCGCTGCAGCTCGTGATGCGCACGCCCCTGGGCGCCACGTGCCGCGGAGACTGCTGGCGCGCCCAGCCTGCCAGGGCTTGCGCCCTGGACAGAGTTGCGGGATCTGGCATGCGCGCGCTCCGGCGAGAGGTCGGTGGACGCCCCTTCACAAGCCCATGCATGTTGTCATGGGCCACGTGAGCGGTCCTCATGTGACAGGATGCCGCGTTTGCTGTCGCTCGCACGTCATCACCATTCCGGCGTCCACCGCGCGCTGCGAACGGTGCAGCCCACGCCCGCTCCGGCCAGCACCACGACGTTGCCCGGCGGATGGATGCGCTGGATGCGGTACATGCCGAGGCTGGGTGGCAGAGGTAGTTCTTGATGTCCCAGAAGTTCTTGGGCAGGCGAGCCGGGCGTGAAACGGCGGCCCGCCTCCATCACGCCGACGCGGTAGCCCTTTTCGGTGAGCCGAAGGGCGGTGACGGAACCGCCGAAGCCCGATCCCGAGATGATCACGTCGTAGTCGAATCTGGGTCCGTCATGCTCCCGGAGGAGTTCTTCCGTGACGCTTGTCAGTCGAGGCTCGTGGTGGACCCGGACGGCGACCAGTGGGGCGTGTCGATCGGCGAGTAGTACGTGTCCTTCTGGTCCAGGCGCTCCATCCGGCGTTCGGAGTACTCCTTGATCACCTGGGGGTCGAGCGGCGTCTCGAACGCGTTGTTCACGAGGGTGTATTCGGCGGCGAGTCGTCCCACCGGAGCGATGGCACCGAAGTCGATCCGGCCACCCACATAGAGGTCATCCCGGATGTAGAAGCGCACCACGTTGCCCCAGACGGCGTTGTTGAGTCCGTCGGGCGACGAGAAGATGTGCTCGACGGTGCACTCGAACGCGATGGGCGCTCCCTTGATACGGGGCGGGCGAACGGCCTCGGACGGCACCTTCTCCAGCCCGACCGCGTCGAACTCGTCGACGTCGGGCTCGAACTCGAAGCCGCTTCGGTTCAGCCCCTCGATCTGCGGCAGGGTGGCCATGTTGGTGACGAACTCGCCGGTTTCCCGGATGTTGACGAAGCTGTCTTTGAGCGTGGCCCCGTCCGAGCGCGGCTGGAACGACAGTGAGATCCGGGGCGGTTTGCGCCCGACGACCGTGAAGAAGGAGATGGGGGCCAGGTTGCCCACACCTTCGGTGGACAGGGTGCTCACCCAGGCGATGGGGCGAGGGATGACGCTGCCGATGAGCAGCTTGTAGGCGGACTTGGCGTCCAGGTCCGCAGAATCGATGATCATGTGGTGTCCTCTGGTTGGCGGCGAGTGGGGGAGAGGGGGATCAGCGGCCCTTGAAGGGCAGGACGGGCCGGGGGCGGCCCTCCTTGAGGGCCTTGGCGGCGGAGGCCAGGCCGTCCTTGACGTCCTCGGTCTCGAAGAGAGGGACGGCCAGGTCGAACAGCTGCCGGTCGGCGGCGGGGATGCCGCCGGTGGCCCAGGCGCGCAGCAACGCCTTGTGCACGACGTGCGCCCGGGTGGGGCCTTCGGCGATCTTCCGGGCGAAGGCCTCGGCTTCGGCGCGCAGTTCGTCGTCGGGGACGACGCGGTTGATGACCCCGGCCTCGGCCATGACCGTGGCGGGTACCTGCTCGGAGGTCAGTGCCCATTCGAAGGCGCGGGCCCGGCCGGCCCGTTCGGCGACGCGGTGGATGCCGCCGAGGAGGGTGATGATGCCGAGCGACTGCTCGGGATGGCCGAAGCGGGCGCTCTCGGCGGCGAGGATGATGTCGGCCCGCAGCGCGAGTTCGAAGCCGCCGCCGTAGCACAGCCCCTGGACCGCGGCCACGACCGGGATCGGGAGCTGCTCGAACCGGTTGATCACGGACAGAGCGTGGTCGAAGTCGGCCCGCAGGCTCGGGCGGTCGGCGTCGACCCAGGGCCGGAAGTCGCCACCGTAGCTGAAGTCGGGTCCCTCGGCCCGCAGTACGACGGCGCGGGCCTGGCTGCGCGTGAGGGCGTCGACGATCTCGCTGAGCTCCTGGGTGAACTCGGGCGCGAAGCGGTTCTGCGGAGGATTGTCGAGGACGATCGTGGCGACATCGCCATCGATGGAGTGGGTGAGAACGGGCATGACATTTCCTTGGCTTTGGACAGTACGGGCGGGCTCGCGGCCCATCGGGTGAGGCGGTCGCGAAACCGGTTGGAAGCGGATTGCGCGACGGTGGGGGTGCTGTGCGGGGCGAACTGGCCTCCGCCGCCGATGAGTGTCAGCCGGCAGGGTTTCAGGGCCTGTCCGCGGCGCGCCGGCGCGGGCCCGTCAGCGATACCAGGTCAAGAACGCGTCGAGGTGTGCGGCGATCGCGCCGAGCCGCTCCAAGCGCGTGGCTGCTCCGTCGACGACGGCAGTGCGGGCGGTAGGGAGGTGTGATGGCACGACGGGGCCGACACGTTCCACGGTGATGCGGGGGTCATCGGCGGCGCGACAGCGGTGCCGCCACGGTTCTCCCGCTCCGGAGCGCCAAGAGGTTCCTGGGTGCTGTGGAGGCTGACGAGCTCATGAGCGACACCCTTCGTGCGGCTGCGTTGCCGATCCAATAGAAAGGACTGTACGCCGATAGCTCATTTCATTTCAAGGTGGCAGGGGGTGCCGTACCCTGAGGCAGTGGCCACATGGCCACGGTCATGTCGGCAATGACGACGAGTGAAGGGGGACAGGGCCATGGCGTGGTCCGCATCCACGCGGTACGAAGTCGAGCCCGCCCCCCTCGGGCTGGCGCTGGTGCACGACCTGCTCAACACCATCTCCGCCGGCCGCCCCCGGGCAGCAGATCTTCTGGACGACCTCGCCGACGCGCAGGCATGGGCCGACCAGGCGCTGGAGTGCTGGGCCCAGGAGACGGCGCAGGCCGCCGCGCAGGTGCGGCTCACCGAGAACGATCTCGAAGAACTCCGCGGCCTGCGTGCCGAGTTGAGACGGCTTCTCGCCGCACCGGACGGCGACGGCCCAGGCGGCGACGACGCTGACCTGGCGCCCGCCGTTCACGTCGCGGCGGCGGCCTTGCGGATGGACCGCAGCGGGCGGGTCGTCCTGGAGCCGCGCGGACAAGGCTGGCGGTATGTGGCCGCCCTGGTGCTCCTCGAGATGTTCCAGGCCCAGCAGGCGGACACCTGGCGCCGGCTCAAGATCTGCCGCAACGCCCGTTGCACGACGGCCTTCTTCGACCGCTCCCGCAACAACAGCGGCGTGTGGCACTCCACCAAGACCTGCGGCAACCCGGAGAACCTGCGAGCCCACCGGGCGCGTCAGCGCGTGCGGACCGCCGGGTAGGAGGCCAGGGTTTGTGATCTGCCCGTTGTCCCTCTCGCGGTTCCGCTGAGGCGATCCCGCCAGAGCGTCAAGACATCCTGAGTCCTCATACATCACCGTGACCCGCGTGAGGATCAGGGTGATGGACCGCTCGCGGTGGCGGGCTGCAGGACATCGGCGGTGGGGCGTCCGTCGAAGAGAAACGCGGCTGCCGTGCCCGGGCGCGGCAGAACCCACCGAAGGCTCGGCTGCGGTCGGCCGGCGGCCTCGCAGGCTTCGCACGCGCGACAGGGGCGCCCGACGCCAGGCACCCCCGTCTTCAGCGCGCGGGATCAGGCCGAGACACCGTCCCTTTCCAGCAGGTCCTCCAGGTGGGAGGCGAGAAGAGAGACCGCGGCGCGGTTGTCCTGGTCGGACATCTGCTGGAGGTCGCTCAGCGCCGACCCCAGGCGCGAGCCGAGCAGCCATTCGAACAGGGCGGGTGAGCCGGACCACCGGTGCAGCCGCTCCATGCGTGTGCCGAAGAAGGACAGCAGGTCGCGCGAGGAGCTGGGATTGAGCACCGGTGGGGCCAGGCTGTTGCGGGAGTCGTCGTCGAGGTCGAGGCACTCGAGCTTCCCGGCGATGGCGGCACTGGGTGCGAGCAGGCACGGCACCAACGCCTGGAGTGTGATCGCGCTGTCCTCGAAGACGGGTTTCGGCGGTTTCTGCGTGAGACCGTCCGCCGAGCAGTCGATGTACACCGTCCCCGGCGGCGATTGAACACTGCCCTCGTCGAGCCGGACGCCGGCCGAGTCGATGCGGCGTACCCGTCCCAGCCGTACGACGTGCTCGATCTTCCGGAGTTGAGCGAGCTCGGCCGAGCTGACGGTCGCACACCGGAAGGCGCTGGGGCTGACGTACGGGTCACGGCGGATGATGAGGTCCATCTGCTCCAGCGCACTGATCACGTCGTCCACCGAGTTGCATGCGAGCAGCTTCGTCAGCTCACCGAACCGGGACAGCGGTGCCTCCTGGTCCCGGTTGATCATCCATGCGTCACGTGGCGTGATCCAGGTGATGCGGTCAGGATCGACGCCGTGGTGGAGCAGCCACAGGCACGCGTCCAGGCCCGTCTTGCCCGCCCCGATCACGGTGAACCGTTCCGCCCAACCGCCGAGGTTCACGAGCTGGTTGACCGGAACGATCGGCACACCGTCTTCGACGTCGTAGCTCAAGTGCCTCATCGCGGGCACGGTGATGTTCATGTAGGAGGCGTCGACGACACGCTTCCTGACGACGATCTGCGTCGACGTTCCGTGCACGAGGGAGTGCGCCCGGACGGTTGCGGGCCGGCCCGGCTCGACGTCGTCGACGTTGTGCATCGGCAGGTAGGTGACGCGGCCCGACCCCAGCAGGGTCTCGCGCATGACGCGGTCGTAGTAGTCGAGGATCTCGTGGCCCGACGCGAGGTTCCTTCCGAGGGAGTCGCTCGGCATCGCACGGGAGTGGACGCCGTAGACATTCGACGGGCCATGCAGCCTGACGAAGGGGTACGACATCGTCCAGTGACCGCCCGGAGCGTGGTTGCGGTCCACTATGGCCATCGTGTGGGTGCTCTCCTTGACGAGAACGTCCGCGAAGGCCATTCCTGTGGCACCGGCGCCGATGATCAAGTAGTCGACCGTGATCGTTGTGGGGGGCATTGAACCTTCCAAATGTGTTCGGTACTCCGACCGGGCGGACCCCGGTGCGGAAGCCGGCCGTCGCACGACGGCGGTGGGAGACAAGCGCGAGGGCGGGCAGGCGGACGCGGGGCTCGCGACGACCTTGACGCGCCCTTGCCTGTGGGGTGGACGCCTGCGGGGCCGCAAGCACGCTGGGCGTCGTCGATCAGCGTGGCGAGGTGCGAGGGAACTCGGTGCAGCGCTTGAGGTGAAAAGAGCCGGACCCGACCTCACGTGGCACGACGACGAGCTCTTCGGCGCATGCCGCGATGGCGATCGGGGCGGTGCCGGGCCCACCCGGGTGGGTCATGACGCGGCGGCGCACCTCAGACCGCGGACCGGCTGGCGAGCCCGCCGGGCGCACGGCCGACGGTCAGCGCTGTGGTCATGCGCAGCGGTGCGTATCCGCCTTCCCCGGACCGCAGGTCAGCCGAGTGCCGCAGGTGTGTTGCACTCGACGGGGCCGGGGTTCCATGGGGGCGCGGGCCGGGGGATCGAGCCGAGGATCATTCGGGTCTGGCCAGAACAATCCCGCCCGGCTGTCGCCGAACACCAGCGGCCGCGGAAGGGGATGGTCTCCGCGGGCGGGCAGGAAGGGCAACCTGAATGCACTCCACGGTCCTCCAGTCGGACTTCTCGGCGAGTTCCCGCAGCTTCCCCGCCGGCTGGTCCAGGCCCGGGCCGGACACCGGACTGCGGCGCAGGGACATCCGAGAACCGTCCAGCTCCCGCTGCGGCATCTCGATGACGTACGGACGCCCACCACTCACCACACCGCTGCGCTGACCGCCATGACTTCGGTCCCTCACAGGCACATACATGTCATCAGGCACGTCATGCAGAGTACGCCCAGAGTGGCAGAGACTGTCAAGGAGGTCAGGAGATGACATATATGACGCGTGCTGTAACATCGGAGCGTGGACGAGAGGCAGATCACCCTGCGCGAGCGGAAGCGGCAAGCGGTGCAGCAGGAAGTGAAGACGGTCGCAGTCGACCTCTTCCTCGCGAACGGGTACGAATCCACCACCGTGGACCAGATCGCTATGGCGGCTGGCCTGTCACCGCGCAGCTTCTTCCGTTACTTTGCGAACAAGGAAGCCGTAGTGACCTACGTGCTCGACGAAACCGGCACCGACATCGCCGACGCGCTGGCGGCGCGCCCCGCCGAGGAAGAACCCTGGTACGCGTTGCGCCGCGCATTCGACGAAGTGATCGAGAAGTGGACGAGGAACCAGTCGCTGCCGATGATCCGCCTGATCCACGACACTCCGGTGCTGTACGCGAAGCACCTGCACCAAGAGGTCCAATGGAACGAGGCCATCGCCCAGTCGCTCGTCCCACGACTCACGAAAACGCCGCCCGGCGAGGAGCGTCGGCTGCGCGCGGGAGCACTCGCCGCCGCCGGCGTAGCCTGCTTCGCGTATGCCCGTCTGGAGTGGGTCGCCTGCGATGGCAAGCGCTCCGTGGCGGAGCTCCTCGACCTCGCCATGGATGCCGTTTCTCCGCTGTCCAGGCCGTAGCACCTCCGGCGGCCACCCGGCCTGGCTCACCGCAACCGCACGGCTCGCGGCACGGCGAGGTCGAACAGGTGCTGGTCGGCGGTTGCGATGCCGCCGGCGGCCCGGGCGCAGCAACGCGTTGTGCACGGCGTGCGCCCGGCGGGGCCTACAGCGATCTTCCGGGCTGAGGGCTCGACTTGGGTCTGCAAGGCCCCGTCCGGGGTCACGCGGTCGACTCGATGGTCTCCGCCTCGGCCATGGCGAAGGCAGTGACCTGTTCCCGACTGCCCGGCCCGGACGTGCGGGCCCGCGACGAGCGGTCCAGGTGATGGCTGGCGGTGCGACGCGTGCGTCGGTCAGGCCGAGACGTCACGTCCGTGCGGCCGGTCGGTGCGTACGGCGGCATCGAGGACGTCGGTGGGGGCGGTGTCGAGGAACAGTTCGGCGCTGCGGAACACCGTGAAGGCGCCGACCTCGTCGACGGTGCCTTACGAGATGTGGATGCCGCCGTCGCGACAAGGCCCCGTTCGTGTCCAGTCCAGCGGGAGTCGTCCGACGGTCGGATGCCCACTGAAACAACTGTGATCTATTTGCTCATCTCAAGAGCTACTTGAGCAACATAATCAAAAGACTTACGCTCATTGCATCCAGTGCAGATCCTCGAGCGCGGGGCAGCCGCTCTTTCGGCTGGAGCAGAACACGCAACCCACTACTCGGTCCGGGCCTGCAGGACCGCGCCGCCGCCAGGGCGGCTTGGAGGTCGAACGCATGACACAGGTGACCCAGCGACCGCCGTTTGTCGAGGGCTCCTCGACCGGCACGTCCCACGCGGCCGATCGTGTCCGTCATCGGACGGTTCAGGCCGGCAGGCTGGAGGTTCCGATCCTCGAGGCCGGCAGCGGGCCACTCGTTCTGTGCCTCCACGGGTTTCCCGACCACGCCGCCAGCTGGGCAGGACTTCTCGACCGCCTCGCACAGGAAGGGTATTGGGCGGTAGCACCCGCACAGCGCGGATACTGGCCCGGTGGCGCGGCACCCGACGGCTCCTATCGCGCGTCCGCGACCGGCCAGGACGTCCTCACCCTGATCGAAGCGCTCGGGCGCGAGCAGGCGGATCTCATCGGTCACGACCTCGGTGCCCGGGCGGCGTACGCGGCAGCCAGCCTCGACGCGACGCGTGTCCGCAAGCTTGTCGGCATGGCGGTTCCCTACGGCCCTCAACTGCGGACCGCATGGGTCGTCGACGGCGACCAGCAGCGACGCAGCTGGTACATGTTCTTCTTCCAGACGGCCATGGCGGAGGCGGCCGTCGAGTTCGACGACTTCGCCTTCATCGACCGGCTCTGGCGGGAATGGTCGCCCGGCTACGAGCTGCCGGACGCGGAGCGGGCCGCGCTCAAGGAGACCCTCCGTGCGCCAGGAGTCCTGACCGAGACCCTGGGCTATTACCGCCAGTTGTTCACGCCTCCCGCCGACGAGGGGACCCAGGCCGCGGAAGCCCGGGCGAGCGGTGCCATCACCGTCCCGTCCCTCTACCTCCACGGGGCCGACGACAACTGCATGTCCGTGGAGTTGAGCGACGGCATGGAAGCCGTGTTCACGAGCGGCTTCGAACGCGTCGTGGTGCCCGGCGGAGGGCACTTCCTGCACCTCGAGCAGCCCAAGACCGTCGCCGACCGCATCCTGGGCTTCCTGAACAGCTGACCCCCGCCTCCGGCCGGTCAGAGGGCACTGTCTCGTCCTCTTCCTCGTGCCCGTGCTGCTCTGCGAGGCCACATGAATGGGAGCTTTGAGCGCAGCCGTCAGTCGTGGGCAGCGACAAGGTCCTTTGCCCCGCCCGACGCCCGACGCCCGACGCCCGACGCTCCGAGGTGCGCGGCGCAGTCGGACACCAATCTCGGTGGCCCCGGGCCGTCTTCCGGGTCACGGTCCGCCGGTGGCGGCGTCGCTGCGCGAAAGGCGGCCCGGTGAACTTGCCCTTCTCGGGCGCGTTCGGGGGCCGCCTTCGCTCAGGTGTGCCCTTTGTGCCCGACGGCGCGCAGGAGGAAGGGCAGGAGGCGGTCGGCGGTCTCCGCCGCGGTTGCCGCGTCCACCTCGTCCGGCGGCAGCGGGGTGAGGAAGAACCTGCTGACCATGGGACCGAGGACCAGGTCGCCGAGCAGGTCGGCATGCTCCACCGGCGGGATCTCGCCCCGCTCCGCCGCACGCTTCGTGATCTCCTCCATGCGTCGGCGCATGGGCAGCACGAACGTGTTCGTGAGGGCCTCGGCCAGCGGGGTGTTGTGCCGGGCCTCCCCGATCAATGTCTGCAACACCCCTCCTTCCTGCCCGGTCAGGGAAGCCGCCTTGTCCCGGAGCAGGGCGCGGAGGTCGCCTTCGAGTGTGCCGGTGTCGGTGTGCGTCGTGAGTTCCTGGGCGTAGGCGGCGGCAGCGTCGACGACCATGACCTCCTTGGACGGCCAGCGGCGGTAGAGAGTGGCGGTGGACACTCCGGCGCGGGACGCGACGGCGGCGGTGGTGAGCGCGCGGTAGCCGCTCTCGGTCAGGACGGCCATGGTCGCCTCCAGCAGCGCACGGTCGCGGGAGGCATCGCGGGGGCGCCCCCGGCGTGCCGGCGCCCCGGTCATCGGGCGGCTCCCGAAGGGATCCGGCGGGAGGTAAGGGCGTCGGAGCGCACTGGTCGGTCGGGCTGCCGTACGGAACGTTGAGTAAGGGTGGGATGGGTCACACGACTAAGTGTACAGGAAAACGAAACGAAAGGCTTTCGTTTCGTATATGCTTCTGGGTATGACCACCAACGCACCCACCGGCGGCCAGCCGGACATCGCCGTTACCGTGACCCCTGCGGCGGAGACCGTCGCGCGACTGCGGGCCACGTTCAACACCGGCCGCACCAAGCCCGTCGCCTGGCGGAAGCAGCAGCTGCAGGCGTTGAGGCGTCTGCTGACGGAGCGTGAGGACGTGTTCGTCCAGGCGCTGCAGACCGACCTCGGCAAGAGCGCGACCGAGTCGCGCATGATGGAGATCGGCTTCCTGGTCAGGGAGATCGACCACACCCTGAGTCATCTCGACCGGTGGCTGCGTCCGAAGAGAGCCTCCGTGCCCCTGTCGCTCATGCCGTCCCGGGCCTGGACCGTGCGTGAGCCGCTGGGTGTCGTGCTGGTCATCGCGCCCTGGAACTACCCGGTCAATCTGGCGCTCGCGCCGGTCATCGGTGCCCTGGCCGCAGGCAACGCCGTCGTCCTCAAGCCCAGCGAGGTCGCCCCCTCGACCTCGGCCGTGCTCGCCCACTGGCTGCCCCGGGTCCTGGACCCGCAGGCCGTGGCTGTCGTCGAGGGCGGCGTGCCGGAGACGACCGCCCTGCTGGAACAGCGCTTCGACCACATCTTCTACACCGGTAACGGCGCGGTCGGGCGCGTCGTGATGACCGCCGCGGCCCGTCATCTCACCCCGGTCACCCTGGAGCTGGGCGGCAAGAGCCCCGCCGTCGTCGAACCCGGCACCGACCTCGCGACGGCCGCCCGCCGCATCGCCCTGGGCAAGTTCATGAACGCGGGCCAGACCTGCGTCGCACCCGACTACGTGCTGGCGATAGGTGAGGCGGGCGCCGAGATAGAGGCGCACCTGACGCAGGCGGTCCGCGAGATGTACGGCACCGATCCGGCTCGCAGCAACGACTACGGCCGTATCGTCAACGAGCGCCACTTCGACCGGCTGGCCGGCCTGCTGAACGACGGCCGGACCGTCGTGGGCGGCGACCACGAGCGCGACGCCCGCTACATCGCCCCGACCGTGCTGGCCGACGTCGACCCCGACTCCCCGGTGATGCGCGACGAGATCTTCGGCCCCATCCTGCCCGTCGTACGCGTCCCCGACCTGGACGCTGCCATCGCCTTCATCACCGGAAGGGACAAGCCGCTGGCCCTGTACGCCTTCACCGCGTCCAAGCGCTCCAAGCGGCGCCTGACCGCGGAGACGTCCTCCGGTGGCCTGGCCTTCGGCCTCTCGCTCCTCCAGCTCGGCGCGCTCGCCCTGCCCTTCGGCGGCGTCGGTGAGAGCGGCATGGGCCACTACCACGGCTCGTACTCCCTGGACACCTTCAGCCACATCAAGTCCGTCCTCGACAAGCCGCTCAAGCCGGACACGCTGGGCGTGGCCACCCCGCCCTACACCCGCGGCAAGGACCGCATCCTGCGACGCATCACGTGAGCCGGATCGGCGACGAGCAAGAGCGCGCTGTCGACGGGGCCATCGCCCCGCACCCAGGGCTGACGACCTCACACGTCACGACCATCGCCGAGGCGGGCCTTCGGGCCCGTCCTGGCACCAGATGACGGTCGCCGACCGTCGCAAGGATTGAAAGGAGAAGGGGAACAGGTAACCCGCAAGGGCGCCGCGTCCCCGACCGCCATGAACAAGATGGACTACCGTACCCAGACCACACTGATCACCGGGGCGAGCGCCGGACTCGGCGCGGAGTTCGCCCGCCTGCTCGCCGAGCGCGGCTCGAACCTCGTGCTGGTCGCCCGCCGCGCGGACCGGCTTCAGGCCCTGGCCGACGAGCTGTCCTCGAAGTACCGGGTCACCGTCACGGCGGTGCCGTTCGACCTCACCGTGCCGGCCGCGGGCGAAGCGCTGGCCAAGGAGGTGGCCCAGCGCGGGATCACCGTCACCAGCCTCGTCAACAACGCGGGCTTCGGCACCCACGCCCCCTTCCGCCAGGAGGACCCGGAACGCGTCCAGCAGGAGATCGGCCTGAACGTGGCCGGCCTGGTCGACGTCACCAGGGCGTTCATCGACCAGCTGACCGGTTTCCTGGTCAACGTCGCCAGCTCCCTCGGATACCAGCCGTGGCCGAACGCCGCCGTCTACGGGGCGACCAAGGCCTTCGTGCTGAGCTTCACCGAGGCGCTCTGGCAGGAATCGCGAGGGACCGGCCTGCGTGTGCTCGCTCTCTCCCCGGGCCCCACCCGCACCGAGTTCTTCGACACGCTCGGCTCCGACGACATGGCCCGCGGCGTCCGGATGCAGACCCCGCGCCAGGTGGTCACCACCGCACTGCGCACGCTGGACCGGCGCAATCCTCCGCCCAGCGTCGTCTCCGGCACCTTCAACTGGGTGACCACCCTGACCTCGCGCTTCACCACCCGCCGAGCCAACGTTCTGGCCTTCGGTGCGCTGACCAAGTGGCAGATGCGCTCGAGTGGGCCCGGCCACTGACACGCCCGCGCTTGGCGACGGAACCGGCCCGTGCGGACCTGCACAGGTCGCCACCGGTGTCTGTCACACCGACGCGATCGTGCGCGACCAGTGGTACCCCACGCCGCTTCCGGCGGTACTCGGCCGGCATCACGCCCGGCGACCGCGTCGTGCTCAGCTTCGCCGGCTGCGGTGCCTGCGCCGGCTGCAACGCCGGCCACCCCGCATACTGCACCGACTTCGCCATGCGCAACTTCGGTGGCGCTCGCCCGGACCGCGGCACGGCCTTCCGTACCGAGGACGGCTCCGCCGTCTCCTCCCACTTCTTCGGACAGTCCTCCTTCGCAGGCGTGAGGAACGTCGCCGAGCGGAGCGTGGTGAAGGTGTCCGAGACCGTCCCGCTCGACATCCTCGGCCCGCTCGGCTGTGGCGTCCTGACCGGCGCGGGCGCGTGCTCAACGTGCTCAAGCCGAAGCCCGGCTCGACCTTATCGTCGACAGCCGCCTTGAGTTCGCCAAGAGCGTTGGCGCCACTCACACGATCAACAGCGGGAACGAGGACCCGGCCGCCCGCATCAAGGAGATCACCGGAGGCGGCGCGGACCTCGACAGATTTTGAGCACCCGGCACGGGACAGGAACGGCACTCTTTCCCTTGCCCGGCGGAAACCGGGCGGTTTACAGTGACACCGCCCGGAGATTGTTGAACGATCCTCCTGTCACCCGACGCGTAGTGCGTCTGGACCATGAAGGGACCGATGTGAGCAGGAACGAGATGAGCGTGCCCAGCTCCGTCCAGGAGGCGGTTCACGCCTGCGCGGTCCGGGCGACGCAGGGCTCGGCGGCCTTGGCCCGGGCGTCGGACGTGGAGATCGACACCGCCCTGCGGGCCATGGCGGAGCGGCTGCACACGGCGCGCGACGTGCTGACAGCGGCGAATCAGGCCGACCTGCGAGCGGCCGCATCGAGCGGGATGTCGGCGGCACTGCAGGATCGCCTCCGGCTGACCGGCCCGCGGCTTGAGGAAATGGCCGCGGCGTTGCGTACGCTGGCGGACGTGCCGCACGAGCCGCGGGACAGCGTCCTCGAGGAGCGTCCCGACGGCCTGGTCCTGCTGGAGCGCCGCCGTCCGGTGGGGGTCATCGGCGCGAACTTCGAGGCGCGTCCGAATGTGACGCTCGATGTCGCGTCCCAGTTCCTCAAGTCCCGCAACGGCGGCGTACTGCGCACCGGTTCGGCGGCCCTGCGCTCCTCCCAGGCCCTGGTCACCCACGTGATCACGCCCGCTCTCACCGGCGCGGGACTGAACCCGGACGCCATCCAGCTGGTGCCGAGCGAGGACCGAGCGGCGGCATACGCGCTGGTGTCGCTGCCCGAGACTATCCCTCTGGTCATCCTGCGCGGCAGCGGCGACAGCACCCGGGAGCTCGGCCGAGAGGCCGCCCGCCACGGTGTGCGCACGCTGGCCCACGCGGACGGCGGCGGAGTGCTCTACGTGGCCCGGGACGCCGACGAGAAGCTGGTGCACGAGCTGGTCGCCAGCAGCCTGGACCGGCTGGGCGTCTGCAACCGGCTCAATCTGCTCCTCATCGACCGGGCTGTCCACGACAAGCTGCTGCCGGGCATTCTGAAGACGCTCGAAGACCTGGGCATCGCTGCGTCGCTGCCGCCGCACCCCCACGCGCGCGGTTACGAGTGGTCCCTGGACTCCGATCATGCGGCAACGGTGACGATCGACGAGGCGGACGGCCCGATCCACGCAGCACGGATCGCGAACGAGGAGACCTCCGGGCTGGCCGCCGCCATCGCCACCCACGACCCGGACACCGCAGCCGAGTTCATGGACGCCTACGGTGGCTCAGGCGTCTTCTGGAACTCCACCACACGCCTCCTCGACGGCTTCAAGCTCCTGCGCCTGCCGGAAACCGGCATCAACATCGACCGCGTCCCCGGCCCCCGCGGCCCCGTCACCTACCGTGACTTGTACCTGCGCCAGTACATGGTTCGACCCGCGGCGTCCCTGCACAGGTGAGCCGATGCCGCATCGAGACGCGGTCACCCTTCATCGCCCAGATCGCCGAACCTTGATCCCAGATCACCGATATGGACGATTCCGTCCCAGGCTCGAACCCGTCGGCTGAGAGGACCTGGACCGCGAGCGGGGCTCCGTAGCGCTTCGGCGCGATCGGCGCCGAGCACTGCGCAACGAGGGCGGACGCGGTCTGCTTCTCGTCGCCCGGCTCAGCGGACGGTGGGGCAACCCGCCACACCGCCTACGGCAAGACCCTCTGGGCGCAACAGCGGCTGCCCTCCGCGCCGTGACCTCATGGCGGCCACGGAACGACGGATGGCGGTGCCCCGGCTCCCCAGGGAGGGGAGGACGCGATGACCTTCGGGCCGGGGCGCGGCGGCTTGGAGGATCGTCAGCGGACGCGGTCGATGCCGAGGGGGGAGGCGTGCGGCACCGACCGTCACCTTCTCGGTGCCGAGCGGGCAGTCCAGCGGTCGGCATGCCGAGCGACCTCGATCTGGCGTCCGAAACACGCGGTGAGTCACGCGCTGGTGACTACTTGGTCGACCGTGCCGCACGCCTGCACCCGGCCGTCGCGCAATAGCAGGGCGTGGCTTGTGCTGTCGGGCAGCTCCTCCAGGTAGTGGGTGACGGTGACGGTGGCCAACTCCGGCCGGATGCAGGCGAGTTCCCGCATCGCGTCGATCAGGTCCTCCCGTGACGGCAGGTCCAGTGCGTTGTACGGCTCGTCCAGCAGGAGTAGTGCCGGATCGGCGATCAGGGCCCGTGCGACGAGGATCCGGGCGCGCTGTCCGCCGGAGCAGACGGCGTACGGGCGGTCGGCGAGGTCCTTGCAGTTCAGCTCGGCCAGCAGCTCGTGGGCCCGTTCTCGCGTCGCTGCGTCGTACTCGCGCCACAGCGGCTGGACGGTCCCGGTGGCGCCGGTGAGCACGATGGTGTGCGCTGTCGCCTTGTGCGGCACCTCCTGCATCGGCGACACGAAGCCGATATGGGGCCGCAGTTCGCGCAGGTCGACGCGGCCGATGCGGTGGCCCAGCACATCGACGGTGCCGCTGGTGGGATGCCCCTGTCCGCCGAGCAGCCGCAACAGGGTCGTCTTTCCAGCACCGTTGAACGGCAACGCCTTCGGGCGGGGGCACTCACGAGTTCGTCGCCTGGCTCAACCGGAGGGGGCGGTGGCTGTCCTACTCGGTCGGCATGACCATCACCGATGCCATCCACCAGGCCGTTCTCAAGGTTCCGGCATCGGCCTGGACGTCGGCCATAGAGCCCGATGGTGAGATCCGCGACGGCGCCTGGGTGGCCGAACTCGACGGGGACTGTTTCAAGGGCTGGCCCAAGGGCACGCGGCTGATCGTGCGGAAGGAACGGCCGCACCCCGGCATGTCGACCCGCACCGGGGTGCGCGGCCGAACCGACACCCGCGCCAGAGCGGAGGGCTCTGCGACGACTTCCGCAGAGCCGTCGCCGAGCGCGTGCGGTGTGCGCGCCTCCGTCCTCACGGGGCGCAGCACACGGGGGACCACTCCGCACAAAAGGTCCCGTCTGGGGTGATCGATGAGCGCGTTCCGTCACGCTGGGACGGCGGTCTTCCCGTGCTTCGTCTCGGCCGGGGTGCGGTGCAGCCCCTTGCGGTCGTACCGGCCCAGCGCGCCGAACGCGTCGACGGAGACCGCGATGGTCTTCGGCGAGCTGTACTGCAACGGGGCCGAGTGGAAGTTCCGCGCCATCGGCAGGGGTACGCCTCCGGACTGGCCGGAATCCCAGGACTTCGGGCTCAGCCTCTGAGGGCCACCGTCAACTGAGGCCCCGGGGGCGCCCGGTCGGACGCAGGGTCGCGCGGCCGGTACCGCACGGCCCTCGCTGTCGGGGCTGCCCGCCGGGCTCTACTCCGCGGCGGGGTGCCGGAGTTCGATGTCAAAGCCCTCGGAGGCGCCGCTCGCGAGGACCAGTGTGGACGCCGCGGGCGCGTAGCCGCTGGCGATCAGCGAGTACTCGCCGGCGGCCAGGTCGGTGAACGCGTAGCCGCCGTCCGCGTCCGTGGTGGTCGTCCGCACCACATTCCCGGCGGTGTCCACCAGCGTCAGCCGCGCGTCCGTGAGCGGCCGCCGGTCGGACCTGGCCCGTACGGTCCCCTGGACCTCGAGTCCGGCGCCGCCGGCGGTCGGGGCGAGCGCGATGTCGTACGTGAGCGGTTCCGCGCCCGCAGTTACGGTGCCTGCCTGCGGCTGGTGGCCGTCGGCCGCGGTGATCAGGACGTACGAGCCGTCCGCCGGGGCATCCAGCGCGTACGAGCCGTCGCCGTGCGACACGGTCCGGCCCAGCTGGCGGCCGCTCGGCGAGACGAGGGCCAGCGTCGCGCGGGCCACCGGCTTGCCCTCGCTGTCGCGCACGCGGCCGTGGAACCCGGGGCCTGCCGGGGCGGCGGTCTTCGCGTGCTTATGCTCCGTCTCGGCGGGGATGCGGTGCAGCCCCTTGCGGTCGTACCACCCCAGCACACCGAAGCCGAACAGCGCGGCCGCCGCGAGGCCGACGGCCATCATGACCCAGCCCCGGGTCAGGCCGGCGTCACCCTGGGCGTCAAAGTAGAGGATCGAGCGGATGCCTCCGCCAATCTGCCGCAGCGGCTCGAACTCTGCGAGGAACCGGTAGAAGCCAGGCAGCGCCTGTATCGGGACGGTGGCGTTGGCCGTTGGCACCGCCATGGCGATGAAGACCAGCGTGACCAGCAACATCCCAGGTGTGCCGAAGACGGCGAGCAACGTCAGGGCCCCGATCCCGACGACGGCGATGGCAGCTACGGAGTACAGCCACAGCAGCGGCAGATGGGAGGCGTCCATGCCCATGAGGCCGACCGCGCCCACCATGACCAGGGTGCCCATCAGCAGGGACAGAGCGGCCATGAGGGTGCTGCTGATGGCGAGGGTCTGCACCCGGGTTGCCCGGATCAGCGGGCGGTGCAGGCGCAGCGGGCCCATGTCGTTGTGAGTGTACCCAAGGGCGTGATCCACCTGGCCGCTGATGACATTGGCCGAGAGCATGCCGCACACCACCAGGGCGAGCGCGTAGTAGAACGCCGTCAGGCCCAGGCCGCTGTGCGAGTCGAGCGGATGGCCGTCCTTCACGGTGATGGCGGCCGGATCGGCCAGCAGGACGCGGGCCGCGGCCGACAGCTTGGCGTGCTTGGCTCGGGTCTGAGCGGTCAGCTGCTTGCCCACGTGGAGCGAGGAGGCCTCGGCCGCCGCCGTCGTCACTTGCCGTGCCAAGGTGGAGCCCAGGCTGCCGGCGGACTGGTTGGTCAACACCGTGAGTTGCGGACGAACCGGATTCGTGGTGACCGCCGTTCCGGTCAGCGCGGTGACGGAGGAGGTGAAATCGCTGGGTACGACGAGCGCACCGTACAGCTTGCCCTTGCCGAGCTCCACCTTCAGATGCTTCTCATCCATCACCTTCCAGTCGACCTTGCCTCCGCCCGCGTCGGACTTCTTGATCGACTCAGTGATCTGCGCCCCGAGGTTGACCTGCTTGCCTCCATGGTCGGCCCCCTTGTCGGAGTTGACCAGACCGACAGGCAGGTTCTTCATATGGCCGACCGGGTCGATGTTGGCACCGACATAGAGAACAGCGAACAGCAGGGCAAGGACACCCGTGATGGCACCGCTGGCTATCCACAGGGGTCTGGCACGCAGCACGCGGAAGGGATGAATTCCGTTCATTACTTACTCCGATCTGGACAGCACGGCGACATCGGGAGGAGACCGGACGGCACCTTTGCAGGCCGGGAGCCCTCTGGCCGTTACTCCTTCGGTTCGGACGGCCACAGGAGAACGGAGTGACCGCTCGACAACCCCAACGGATCGCGGTCATGACCGGCCAGTTCAGGAAACCGGTCGGTTTCACCCTGATCGTAAACCGAACGGTTTTCAGAGTCCAATCGAGGCGCCGCCGCACAGCGGGGCACGCGGCCCGCGCTCATCGAGCGGACCGATGGAGTTGTCATGCGTCTCGCCGCGGCAGAGCGCCCCGACGGAGACCCCGCCCATCCCCGACTACTACCAGTGACCACATCCGGCAAGGCTTTGATTGCGACCCACATCCGTACTTGGAAACCGATCGGTCTCGACCTATCGTAAACCGAACGGTTTCGCAAGGCAGCCGGCTCGGACGCCTTCAGGGCTCCGCGTCAGGAAAGAACCACCCGCATGCCCCGCTTGCTCATCGTCGACGATCACCCCCTCAGTGGCCGAGCCCTCGGCGTCGCCATGGGCAGCCTGCCCGGCCTGAAGGTCATCGGCGAGACCACATGCCATGACGCCATCCGCCGCACTGTGCAGCTCGCTCCGGGCATCGTCGTCTGGCATACAGAAGATCTCGACCGCGAGAGCCTGGGCGTCATCCGCAGCATCAGCGCCCGCCCAGCCGCCAGCCGCGTACTGGTACTGGGCGCGGCCGACGTTGTACCCCGGCACTCAAGGCTCTGTACACAGGTGCCAGCGGGTTCCTGCCCGACAGCTCGACTCCCGAAGAGTTCATGCCGGCGATCCGCGCCGTGGCGGTCGGTGGTGCAGCAATCTCACCGTGCTGACCCATCGCCTGATCTAGTAGGGCTTGGTCAGGTTCGTATGGGGATGGGTATGTCGCGCTGGCAGGTGGGGCAGGTTCCGGCCCAGAGGTCGAGGAGTGTCTGCATCTCGCGGACGACCTGGTAGAGGCTCAGTCCTGCGCCGCGTCTTTTGGGGCTCGTGCCAGCCTATGAAGGGTGCAGAAGGCGTGGGCGGCGGAGACTAGGGTGACGTGGTGGTGCCAGCCGTTCCAGGTGCGGCCTTCGAAGTGGGCCAGTCCCAGAGCCTGTTTCATCCCCCGGTAGTCGTGCTCGATGCGCCAGCGCAGCTTGGCCAGCCGCACCAGGGTGGCCAGGCAGTTCCGCACCCTTGGCGGCCTGGCGGATCTCGCGTCCGGCGGGCCGGATGCGCAGGGCGACGAAGCGCGAGTACATGCGTTTGATAGCCGCTGCGGCCCTTTCCCCGGCCGGGAGCCCTCGCGCCAGGACACCGGCCGGGCCTCCTGCGGGCCGGCCTGCATGACCAGTTCCTTCACCGTCGTCGGCTTGTCCGGATACGTTGCCACCGGCGGCCGTCCGGTGCCCTGACAGGGCGGGGTGAGAGGCCGCGCGTGTGCGGGGTGGGCTGTGATGCGGGAAGAGATCCCGACGGCGTCGGCCGTGTGCCGACCCATACCGATCCGCCCCCGCTCGATCTCCTCCGCGGCCGGATGCTGCTCATGCTCGTCGTGAACTTCACCCTCAACTGGGGCTACTGGGGCCCGCAGACCTGACTGCCGACGCAGCTGCAGGACAAGAGGCTGAGCATTCCCTCCAGTCTCGGTTCATTGGATGGGTGATGCGCTGACCGCTTGAGCTCGCCACGGATTGACGACAGCTACGGATCGCGCCGCACACGGACGCTGTACACGCGACGCCGAACCCGGTCGCACACCCGCACCCCTGTTGATTCGATGCACGACCTGTGGAGATCCGCGATGCCCGACCGCCGCAAGGTTCTGTTCGTGACCGACCTCGCCTACCAAGCCCGGGGGCGGCGCTACTGAACCGCTCCAGGATCGGTGGAGGCCTCCATCTGACCCGGAGCAGTTCAGTCCGGCCCGGGTGACATGGCGGGCAAGCAGTACCTGCTCGACCTGCGACCGGGTTCGACGCCCCCTTTCGAGCTGGCGCGATCGGCCCAGTCAAGGCTTTGGCCCAAGGGATGGAATCCGTTGCTCATGAGTTCAACGGGCCAGCGCCCGAAGCAGCCCTCGCTTTCAACAGCAGCCCTGCGGACACCGCCCACGCCGATTACCGTGCCCTGCTGATCCCACAACTAGCCCACCGCCGGTGGCGGAGCGCGTTGACGCGTGGAACTCGTTCACGCAGTCAGGTGGCGTGGGCGGCTACGCAGGCGGCGACGCACGTTGGGAGGCGCGGAAGGCCAGGGGGGTCTGGCCGGTGTGGCGTTGGAAGAACTTGCCGAAGTGGGTGGCGCTGGTGAAGCCGAGGTGGGCTGCGATGGTGGAGGCGGGTTCGGTGCCGTGGGCGAGGAGTCGCTTGGCCTCCAGGGTGAGGCGCTGGTCGAGGTAGTCCTTGGCGCTGAGGCCCGCCGCGGTCTGGGTGGCGCGGGTGAGGGTGCGGGTGGAGTAGCCGAGTTCGCGGGCGTAGTCGTCGATGCGATGGGTGCGGGAGAAACCTCGTTCGACAGCGTCGCGAAAGCGCAGGAAGGGCTCGGGGGCGGATTCCGCAGCCTGGCCGTGCTGCCGCAGATGGGCCAGGCGCAGGAGTACGACGTCGAGCAGGCGGTGCAGCAGGGCGGTGTGCGCCGGCAGCGGATGGCGGTCCCACTGGGAGAACTCCGCGGCCAGTTGCTCGGCCGCAGCTGCCAGTACGGGGGCCTCCGAGGGATCGGGGCTGTACAAGGGCATCGGGGCGGTGCCGGTGCCGAGTCCGGCCAGTTCCGCGGTCTCGGGGGCGACGAAGTCCTCCTGGAAGAAGATCAGGATGGCCTCGACCTGTTCAGGGTTCTGCCACTGGTGCACCTGGCCGGGCCGGATCCACAGCCAGGAACCGGGCGGCAGTACGTACCCGGTGAAGTCGACGCGGTGGCGCAGGGTGCCGGCGGTGACCAGCATCAGGGCGTGGAAGTCCTGCCGGTGCGGGGTGGCGATGTGCCAGGGCCAGTCCCGGATGCGGTCGCGGAAGTCGGCCAGGGTCATGACCTCCATGCCCGCCGGGGTTCCGGCCGGAGGATGGAAAACCACCTTCGGCAGGCCCGTCTCCCGCCGACCGGGCTTCTGCCGCGCTTGTCGCCTGTGGACCATCACGAGACCGCAGCGTACCTCGCTGGACCTCCGGTTCCGTCCCAGTATGGAGTTGTTCCAGGGGTGCGGGCCCGTGGGGATGGAAAGCCGGCCGTGTCCGTTGCGGCCGATGGTCGGTCGTGAGCCGGCCATCAACGATCCGCCCCTTCCCGCGTCCCCTCATCACCGCTCATCCGCATTTCGACAGGAGCACAGTCATGCACGGCACCCTCACGGTCATCGACAAGGGCTCGGTCCGCATCCACAGCTACGGCGCGCCCGAGGACGGCCTGGGCGTCACCACCCAGCTGATCGAGACGCCGTCGCGGATCATCGCCGTCGACGCGCAGTTCGTCCTGGCCTACGCCGACGAGGTCGTCGCCTACGCCAAGAGCCTTGGCAAGCCGCTCGACCGCCTCGTCATCAGCCATGCGCATCCGGACCACTACCAGGGCGCGGCCCGCTTCGGCGTCCCCGTGCACGCGCTGCCGGAGACCACCGCGGAGATCGTCGCCATGGGTGCCAAGACGGACCTGCCCACCGGCGCCGCGATCCCGCTCGCCGACATGACTCCGACCGTGGAGATCACCCCGGGCACCGAGGTCATCGACGGCATCCCGTTCGTGTTCGAGAAGGTCACCGGCGGCGAGATCCACACCACCCTCGTGATCAAGCTGCCCGAGGAGGGTGTCCTGGTCGCTCAGGACGTCGTCTACAACCGCACCCACCTGTGGTTCCTGGACAAGGACTTCGACGGCTGGCAGGCCAACATCGACCGCTTCGCAGCCGAGACCGAGTACGACACCATCCTGCCCGGCCACGGCGAGCCGACCACACCCGCCATCTGGGCCGAGCTCACCGACTACGTCAACGCCGGCCGGGAGCTGCTCGGTGACGACGGCGACGCCTACAAGAAGGCCATCACCGAGCGCTACCCCGCCTACCAGGGCGCAGCCCTCATCGACGTCGCCAACGCCTACATGTTCGGCCCCAAGAACTGAGTCGGCTCCGACCTTCCAGGAAAGCGCCCAAGTCCCAAGAGGGGGAACATCGTGACTTCCCACATGTCCAGCCGGCGCACGGCCACCCGTCGCGTCCTCGTCGCCACGGTCGCCACATCCGCCCTGCTGGGCGCCGCGACCGTACCCGCCGTCGCCTCGCCCCCCACCAGCGGGGATCACGCCTTCGGGCACGTCGAGGGCGGTGCCCGGCTCGACTACCAGAAGACCGTTGCCGTACGCGTCCTCAAGGGGGCGTTCGAGCGGGGTGACACCGCGGTCGTGGACAGGTTCGTGCGGGCCGACTACATCCAGCACAACCCCCTCGCGCCCGATGGCTCCGAGGCGTTGAAGAACTTGGCTGTCGGGATGCATCAGCAGTTCCCCGACGCCAAGTACGACATCAAGCGGGTCATCTCCGAGAACGACCTCGTCGTGGTGCACTCCAACCTCGTACTGACGCCGGGAAGTCGAGGCTCGGCCGTATTCGACATTTTCCGGTTCCAGGGCGGCAAGATCGCCGAGCATTGGGACACCGGGCAGAACGTCCCCGACAGCAGTGTCAACGGCAACGACATGTTCTCCACAGTCAGTCGGCCGCAGACCGGGCAACCTGGTCCGCGGTGGCTCACCGCCTCCAACAAGAAGCTCGTCACCAAGGCATTCGACCGGCTCATCGTCGACAAGGATCTGTCCGCGCTCGACCTGTACTGGAGCGCCGGGTACCACCAGCACAATCCCGGCATCGCGGATGGTGTGGCCGGTGCGCGGGAGGGGCTTGGGGCGTACTTCCGGGCGTTCCCGGAGCTGACCGTCTCCCGCAAGCGCGTTGTCGCCGAGGGGGATCTGGTCGCCGTCCACAGTCACTACGTGAACGCGCCCGGCGAGCGCGGGCAGGCCGTCGTGGATCTGTTCCGGGTACAGGGCGGGAAGATCGTCGAGCACTGGGACGTGCTTCAGGACGTGCCGGCCACTTCCGCCAACGACAACACGATGTTCTGAATCTGAGGGGCGTTCACGAAAACAGAACGCCCCTTTGCGTTCCAGTAGGTTCCTCGCCTGGCGGGTGGGATCTCGCTTTCACCACGCCGGATTACGGCCGCTGCGGCACACGGATCGGGACGGGAAGCGTCGGGGCGACGCATGCGGCACCGTCGACTGACGGCGACCGTGCCGTGCCCCGGACGGCCCGCAGCGGGCCGTCCATCGGTCCGTCCGTGTGCTCCGGCGACCTCGCCCGGACACGCGGACGGAGCTCACCGCAGGGGCCGACGACGGAGCGCAGTCCGCCAGGTCGGTGATGCACGTCCGCAGTCGGCGGCCGGATGGGGAGCACCGGCGCCGTGCCCGCTCCGTTGGCGGCGCCTCCCATCGGCGTGCCCCTGGCCGTCGTGGAGGAGTTCGACTTCAACGCTTGTCCGATGCTGCCCGCGGCCCAGATCCGCGACTTGGCCGCCCTGCGCAAGGGCCTCGGCGTGCTGGTCAACTGCCACATCCGCCCACGCGAAGCCCTCGAGAACACCTCTGGCCGGGCGACTTCGGGCTCTGATCTCCTCGGCGACTGGGTGGACTTCGGAGTCCACCCTTTTCGCCACGCCCTTGCCGGAAGAGGGAGCCGAATCCGCATGACGCACGTCCGCAGCGTCAGGGCTCACCTTGCGGACGTGAGACCTGTCGGGACGCGTTCCTGAACTGGATCGGGCTCTGTCCGGCTCGGGACTGGAAGTATTTGCTGAAGTTGGTGGCACTGCTGAAGCCGAGGTGTGCGGCAATACGGACGGCGGGCTCGTCGCTGTGGGCCAGGCGGCGCTTGGCCTCCAGCATGACTCGTTCGTCGATGAACCCCTTGGCGCTGGTACCGGCCGCGGATGCGGTTGCCCTCGTGAGCATGCGCGGGGAGTAGCCCAGGTTTCTGGCGTAGTCAGCGACCTCACGGGTCTTGGTGAAGTCATGCTCGACCGCCTCGCGGAATCGGCGGAAGGTGTCGCTGTCTTCCGTAGTGCTGGGAAGCCCACCCGGCCGGTCGGCCAGCCGGAGCACCAGCACGGACAGCAGGTGTCGCAGGACGGCGATGTGGCACTCTCCGCTCGCCAACCGGCTGTCCTGCGTACGCTCGCCGACCGCGATCGCCGCGGGCGCGCCTCAGATGCCGGCGCGAGCACTCCACCCTGCACTGCCGCAAGCGCTACAGCCGCCGCCTGCGACGGGTCTTCTGCATGTCCGCGCCGGTACACACACGGCGGCGGTGAACGGGTCGGTACGGCACTCGACGAGGCCCATGTCATGGCCGACCGTGCCAGGTGGCGCGTGACCGTGGCTGCAACGTTCCGGAAGCGCTCCGTCAGGGAGAGAGGCGGCGGCGGTCACCCGCCTGGGGAGGCGGTTCCAGCAGTGGCCGGAACCGCCTCCGTCTCACGAGCCGGTTGAGGCCGGGACCGGGTCGAGGTGAGTTTGGAACCACGACAGCGCGGCGCCGCTGGATTCCTCGAAGTGCACCTTGTAGGCGTCGAAGTGCCCGCCGGGCAGCAGCACCAGCTCCTTCGGGGCCAGCGCCCGCTCGAAGGCGGCGAGCTGGATGTCGGCCGGGATCACCGTCTCGCCGGTCCCGACGATCATCATGAGCGGCTTGGGCGAGACCCGAGTGATCCATACGCCCGGCTCGTACAGCCGCGCGGCCCGGCTGGAGCGCAACGTCACCGTGTTGTTCTCGCGGCCCGGCGGAACCAGGTCACGGTAGAAGCGCAGCGCGTCCGGGCTGGTGTACAGGGCCGGGTCGGCCGGATCGTCGCCGATGGAGGTCTGGTAGCGCAGTTCACCGCCGGCGGCCTGGGCGCGTTCGTCGTCGGCCTGGGCGAGCTCGAAGGCGGCGATGCGCTCCGGCGGGACCCTGCGCTGCCACTGCTCGAATCCGCTGATGGTGGGCACCTGCGACACCACGCACTTGATCCGCACCTCGGTCGCGCCGAGCACGATCGCATGACCGCCCGCGAAGCTCGTGCCCCACACCCCGATGCGGTCCGCGTCGACCTCCGGCCGGGCCTCCAGGAAGCTGATCGCGCGGCGCCAGTCCGCGATCTGACGCCACGGGTCGACGTCGTTGCGGGGCTCGCCGTCGCTGGCGCCGAACGTGCGGTGATCGTGGACGAGCACCACGAACCCGGCGTCGGCGAACTTGCGCGCGTACGGGTCGAGGCCCATCTCGCGGTTGCCGCCGAATCCGTGCGCCATCGTGATCGCGGGGCGCGGGCCCTCGGCGTCCGGCAGGTAGAGCCAGCCGCGCAGAGTCACGCCCCCGTCCGCCGTGAACTCTACGTCGATGCGTTCCGTCATGGTCATTCGCCTTCCGTGAAGTTGAAGTACTCGGCGGGGATGAGGCCGGCCGCGGTCAGGGCCGCCCCGACCTTCGCGTTGATCTGCACCACGGCGCCGAGGGGGCGGTGGTGGATGGCGATCTCCGTGATGAGCCCTTCGTCATCACGCGTGAGGATCGTGATCCCCTTCATCTCGAAGCCGCCGAACGCGCTGGCCTCCCACTCCAGATACGTCCGCGGCCCGTCCTGCACCTTCCGGACGAACTCGAGCCGTTCGTACACGGAGCTCACCCCGGCCATGAGGGCCTCGACCTGCTCCTTGCGCTCCAGCGGCTTGGCGAGCGCGCTCGCCTCCATCCGCACGTTCGGCGAGAGGGCCGCCGCGAAGGAGTCCTCGGTGCGCTGCTCGAACGCACTCGTCCAGGCCTTGGCCGGGCGGCCGTCGGCGGAGTCCGACGCGATCTTTTCGGCGACCGTGGTGATGGCGGCGGCGACCGCCGCCGGGTTCTCGGCGTGCGCCCAGTGACCTGCGCCGGCGATCGCCTGCGAGGTGGCGCCGGGGAAGCGGGGCGCGACATACGCGGAGACGATCTCTTCTGTGACGAAGGGGTCGTTCTCGCCGCGCAGGATGGCGACGCTCCCGTGGAACTTGCTGGGCTGCTGTCCGTCCGAGTGGCCGTCGTTCCATGCCGTCGCCGTGTCGGAGATCGTCGACGGGGCGACGTGCAGCGCCACTTGGGCGAGCCGGTCATTTTCCTCGTCCGGGAACGCGGTGGCGAGCGCACCGCGGAAGGCGCGCTGCGCGTCGAGTCCGAGATCCGGTGCCTGGAAGGGGACGATCTGCTCCGGGGGCAGGTGAGTGCCCGCCAGTGGGATCGGGTTGACCAGGACGAGAGAACGCACCTGCTCGGCCAAGCGGGCGGCGACGAGCTCGGCGATCTGGCTCCCCATGCTGTGGCCGACGAGCACGACGGGGCCCTCCGTCGTGCGCACGACGCTCTCGAGGTCGTCGGCCCAGCGAGCGAGTGTGAACGGCCCTTGATCCGAGGCGCGCGCACCCATCCCGGCGAGCTCGAACGCGATCGAGGGGATCGACCGCTCGTCGAGGACGGTGCGGACGCTGTTCCAGATGGCGCCGTCGTCCAGGTATCCGTGGACGAGCACCGCGGTCGGCGCCTTCGTCGCTGGGCTGTTCATCTCGTGTCTCCTTTGACGATCGCTCTCTTGCGGCGACGAATCGGAGCCGGTGGCTCTCGAGATTCTCGGCCGACGCGAGCTCTCTGACGTAAGCATAGGGTCTATGCTTGCGTCAATGTCGTCGCTCTGTGATCGACGGAATGAGGACCGGGCCTTCCGGCTTCCTCCGCGTTCCGGCCGGAGTGGGAGCGACCATCCGAGAATCCGAGGAGTCCACCAATGACGTCGAACGCCTTGACCTACGCCGTGCACATCGCGGACGGTATGCCGACCACCAACTCCGACGTGCCGCCCGATCAGAGCGAGCGTTCCTGGTCGCCGACGTCGAGCATCCTCATCTCGAACGGGGGAGAGGCGCTGCTGGTGGATCCGCTCTTCACGATCGCTCAGTCGGAGGGCCTGCTGCGGTGGCTCAGCGAGCGTGACGCCCCGGTGACGAGCGTGTACGTCACGCATGGCCACGGGGACCACTGGTTCGGTCTCGGAGCCGTTCTGCAGCAGTACCCCGGTGCGCGCGCCTTCGCGCTGCCCGAGGTCGTCGAGGACATGGCCTACCAGTCCTCGCCCGAGGTCCTCAAGGCGGTCTGGCGCGCTTGGTTCCCCGAGCAGATCCCTGAGCGACTCGTACTCGCCGAACCGCTCGAGGGCGAGGTCCTGACTGTGGGCGGGGCGGAGGTCCGCCCGGTCCGCCTGGGACACACCGACAGCGACAACACCACCTGCCTGCACGTGTCCGACCTGGGCCTGGTCGTTGCCGGCGACGTGATCTACAACAACGTGCACCTCATGCTCGCGGCATCGGATGCGGACGGGCGAGCCGAGTGGCTGAGGGCTCTCGACACGGTTGAGGCGCTGGCGCCGACCGCGATTGTCGCGGGCCACAAGGATCAGACTGCCGATGACGATCCCCGTCACATCGAGGAGACCCGTCGCTACATCCTTGATTTCAACAGCGGGGTGCGTCGCACCGGCAGCACACTCGAGCTCTACGAGTACATGCTGGAGCGTCACCCGTCGCGCATCAATCCCGGTGCGCTGTGGGGCTCCTGCCGGGCAGCGAAAGGCTGAGCAGGCGGCGCGCCGGTCGGTCGGCCTGCGGCGCGCTACGCGCGCGCGGCCGCCCGACGCTGCCGCGAGGCCCGCAGGTTCACTGCGTTACCGCAAATGCGCACGTCGTGCCAGACGCCGTTGTTGGGGTTCGTGCCGTCATAGAACGCAACCGAGCAGACCTGGTTACGGCACATCTTCAGACGACGCCACGTACCCGTCAGTTGGGCGTTCGTGATCTCGTTCAGCACGGCCGCGACGACCCACGGGACGTCCTTGCCGCGTGGCGCCAGCGAGAAGACGCCATCGGCGTCGATCCGAACCTCGAGTGCGCCGCTCACCCCCTTCGGTGCGGATCGGACCGGAGTGTCGCGCACTGCACCCGACACGGTCATCTGCAGCGACGCGCGTAGCTGCTGAAGCCGCACCAGCCCCGGTTCATCGACTTCGATCGTCGGCGCCTCCGCCCCGTTACGTCGACTCCATTCGTCCAGCGCGCTGGAGAGCCACGACGTCGCAGAATCCGGCGTCGAGAGCAGATCCTCGAGCGCGGGCTTGCCGGCGGCGCGAGTGTTCAGGACCTCCTGGACGAGGATGAGCGGTCCGGTGGCGATGCGGTCGGTGTAGCGCTCGCTCGCGAGTTCAGACATAGGCATAGCTTATTAGCTCCAGTCTTCATTGGCGAGGAGAACGGGATCGCCGCCGAAAAGACCCTAACGGCGATGCCATGCGTTCGACGCGCCGGCGAGTGCCCGGCATCGCGCGGTGACCGTAAGACCCGGCCCAGCCCAGGTGATGGGCGCCCCTGCCCCGGTCGTGCTCGGCCACCTGCTCGGCGCTCGCCCGTGACCTGTCCGGCGGCGGCTGACCGAGGGGCGCTGCACTTCACGCTCATCGACCCTGCCCGAGGCGCCCACGGTGTGATATGACATAAGCATAGAGGTTATGCCTACGTCGGAAGGTGTCGATCGTCGTGCACCGTCACCACGCGGGCCGGCCATGTGAAATCGCTTGAGAGGTCGCGCGATGCCCGAACGCGTGGAGGAACAATGATCGACAAGACCGTCGAGGACACAGCGACCGCCGTCTCAGGAATCCGCGACGGCGCCACCGTGATGATTGGTGGATTCGGCCGCGCGGGCCAGCCGGTGGAGCTGATCGACGCACTCATCTCCCATGGCGCACGCGACCTGACCGTCGTCAACAACAACGCAGGCAACGGCGACACGGGTCTTGCCGCGCTTCTTGCGGCGCGAAGGGTACGGAAGATCATCTGCTCCTTCCCGAGGCAAAGCGACTCATGGGTGTTCGACGGTCTCTACCGCGCGGGAGAAATCGAGCTGGAGCTCGTGCCGCAGGGGAATCTCGCCGAACGTATCCGTGCCGCGGGCGCGGGTATCGGCGCATTCTTTTCGCCGACGGGCGTCGGCACGCAGCTCGCGGAGGGCAAGGAGGTGCGCACGATCGACGGCCGCGACTATGTGCTCGAATACCCGATCCGAGCTGATGTCGCCTTGATCAGCGCCCTGCGGGCCGACCGCTGGGGCAACCTTGTCTACCGCGAGACCGCCCGCAACTTCGGCCCGATCATGGCGGCCGCGGCGACCACCACCATCGCCCAGGTCGACCAGGTCGTGCCGCTTGGGGACATCGACCCCGAGACCGTTGTGACCCCCGGCATCTTCATCGACCACGTCGTCGCGGTGGGAGAACGCCGCTGGCTCGACGAAGGCATGTTCGTCGGCGGCGTCGACACCGAGGGGAGCCCGCTGGCACAGGAGGAGCGCCGATGAGCACGCGCATCAGCCGCACCGACCTCGCTCGTCGCATCGCGGCCGACATCCCCGAGGGATCGGTTGTGAACCTTGGCATCGGCGCCCCCACCCTTGTGGCCAACTACCTGCCGGACGACGTCGAGATCGTCCTGCACACCGAGAACGGAATGCTCGGCATGGGGCCCGCACCCGAGCCCGGCACCGTCGACCCCGACCTGATCAACGCCGGCAAACAGCCGGTAACCGCGCTGCCGGGCTCGGCGTACTTCCACCACGCCGACTCCTTCGCGATGATGCGCGGCGGACACCTGGACGTGTGTGTGCTCGGCGCGTTCCAGGTGTCAGAAACCGGCGATCTCGCCAACTGGTCGACCGGCGAGCCCGGCGCGATTCCCGCCGTCGGCGGAGCGATGGATCTCGCGATCGGCGCGAAGTCGGTCTACGTGATGACCGACCTGCTCACCAAGCAGGGCACGCCGAAACTCGTCGCCGCCTGCACCTACCCGCTGACCGGAGTGCGCTGCGTGACCCGCATCTACACCGATCACGCGGTGTTCGACGTCACGCCCGACGGACTGCGCGTGCGCGAGACGTTCGGCGACAACACGGTGGACTCCCTGGCCGCCCTGACCGGACTCAACCTCGCCGACGTCACCGACGCTGCGGCATCCCTGAGAGGTAACTGACATGCCCGCGAGCTTCGTGTACGACGCCGTTCGCACCCCCTTCGGACGGTACGGCAAGGCCCTCGCCGACGTGCGCCCCGACGACCTCGCCGCGATCGTCATGCGCGCGACCGTCGAGCGCACGGGCCTTGATCCCGCGCGCATCGACGACGTGATATTCGGCGATGCGAACCAGGCCGGCGAGGACAACCGCGACGTAGCGCGCTTCGGCGCGCTGCTCGCCGGATTCCCCACCTCAGTCACGGGAGTCACGGTCAACCGCCTGTGCGGGTCCTCGGTCGAGGCCGTCATCCAGGCGTCACGAGCCGTCGAGGCAGGAGACGCCGACATCGTGCTCGCGGGCGGCGTGGAGTCGATGAGCCGCGCGCCGTTCGTCGTCGAGAAGAGCACCAAGCCCTTCCCCGCGGGCAACCAGACGATGTGGAACACGTCGATCGGATGGCGAATGGTCAACCCTCGCCTGCCGAAGGAATGGACGATCTCCAACGGCGAGACTGCCGAGAAGCTTGCCGGAATCCACCGGATCTCACGTGAGGAGCAGGACGCGTTCGCGGCGCGCAGCCATCGCCTGGCCGCCCGAGCATGGGCGGACGGCGTCTTCGACCGCGAGATCGTCCAGGTCGACGGCCACCACCTCGCCCGCGACGAAAGCATCCGCGACGAATCGACCGTCGAAGTACTCGCCGGCTTGCGCCCGGCGTTCGCCGCCAACGGCACGGTGACCGCCGGGAACTCTTCGCCCCTCAATGACGGCGCCTCCGCCGTGCTCGTCGCACGCGAGGGCGTGCTCGACGGCGAACCCCTCGCCCGCATCGCCGGCCGCGCGGCGTTCGGCAACGACCCCGACATCTTCGGAGTCGCTCCCGTCGAGGCGGCCAACCGCGCACTCGCCCGTGCCGGGCGCACATGGGCCGACGTCGATCTGGTCGAGCTGAACGAAGCCTTCGCAGCACAGTCGCTCGCCTGTCTGCGGCTGTGGAGCGACCTCGACCCGACGAAGGTGAACGGGCACGGAGGGGCGATCGCGATGGGGCACCCGCTCGGTGCGTCAGGGGGACGCATCATCGGTCGCGCGGCCCACGAACTCGCCCGCCGGGGTGGTGGCATCGCAGTCGTGGCAATCTGCATCGGCGTCGGCCAAGGTCTCGCTGTCGTGCTCGAGAGGTGAAGGGCGGTCGAGCCACGGGCCGGAGCCCGTCGCAGCGTCTTTGCACCGAGCGATAGACGGCGGCGACACCGGCTATCCCATCGGCACAGCCTTGGCGGAAGCCTTCGGCGATTTCGCCGCCCGCCGATGGGGCTGGAACACGATCGACGTCCTGCGAGCGTGCTGTGGGCTCTCCTGCGCGGCAACCGGGTCTTCACCTCCGCCCCGCCGACCACGCAAGCGGGCCACGTTGAGCCGCCGCCAGCGGGTCGAGGACGGCGATCGCCAGGCGCATCTGCTTTCCGTACGGCGGTCTGCTCAACAGGACCGGCCACGGCCCGCTGCCCATTACCTTTCGAGCAGAGCCCGAACTGGGCTCGTGGCCTCCGGGGCCGGTATGGCTCTTGCTCTTGCCCCTGTCCTTGATGATCCGGGGGGTGCTGTCGCCGGTCCTGGCGGCACCGGGTGGTGGCTGATGGAAGCGTGTCCGCCTTGCGGCAGGGCTGCGTCATGTGGCTGCCGATCTCCGGTGCCCGGTGGGCCGTTCGGCTGGAACTCCGGGGGAGGGGAAAGCCCGGTGACCAGCAACGACTTCACCTCGATCGACGTGTTCTGCGCCCTGGACGTGGGCAAGCTGGAGCATCACGGCACGGCCCTGCTGCGGGATGGCCGCACCACCTTCGACAAGCCGCTGCCCAACGGCGAACCGGCACTTCGCCAGCTGTTCGCCCGACTCCAACGCAAGGGAAAGGTCCTGGTCGTGGTCGACCAGCCGGCCTCCATCGGCACAATGGCGGTCACCGTCGCCCGCGCGTGTGGATGTGAAGTCGCCTACCTGCCGGGCCTGTCGGTGCGCCGGCTGGCCGATCTGCACCCCGGCACCGGCAAGACCGACGCCCGCGACGCCTACGTCATCGCCGACGCCGCTCGCACCCTGCCCCACCTGCTGCACAGCATCGAGCCCGTCGACAGCGTGCGGGCCGAGCTGACCATGGTCCTGGGATACGACGACGACCTCGCCCAGGACGCCACCCGCACCTCCAACCGGCTGCGCGGACTGCTCACCTCGATCCATCCGGCCCTCGAACGGGTCCTGGGGCCACGTCTGCGGCACCCGGCCGTCCTGACCCTGCTGCAGGACTTCGGCTCTCCGGCCGCCCTCGCCGAAGCGGGCACCGAGCAGATGATCCACGTCATGCTGGCCGCCGCACCACGGATGCGCAGTGCCGACCACCTGGCCGAGCAGATCACCCAGGCGCTGGCCGAGCAGACGGTCGAGGTTCCCGGCACCATCGCTGCGACAGAGATCGTCTCCGGCCTGGCAGAGTCCCTCGCCGTCACGCTCAGGCGCCGTGAGGAGCTGGAAACGCGGGCCGCCGCCCTGCTGGGGCCCACCCTCTCGTGAAGGTCCTGACCTAATGGTGGTGCACGACGGCGACGGAGAGCCGGAGGACGTCTGGTCCTGACCCGGAGCTCGACTCCCACTGCATTGAGGCGGTGCGCAACCGGCCCTCCGTTTCCGGCACGTCGTGATCATCCGCTGGGTAGTGCGCCTTCCGAGCCGCCGGCACGGAGACCTCTCATCTACCGACCTCCCGCGCACGAGGGCCCGGCCGGCACGAGACCCTCGGCTGAACACGATCGGTTCTGATCACCGGCCGACGAGAGGAGCCGCTCGACGCCCGCGCGCAGGGCCGGCTCGTCGTACGACGCCCCGGGGACGATCTCGGAGTAGCCCATCCCCGGCAGATCGAGGCGTACACGGTGTACCGCCGCGATCAGCGGAATGAGGTGGCGGAAGTGCTCGCCTGAGTGCGCACAGTGTGCAGCAGGACCAAGGGGGCGCCGTTGCCTGTCAGGAGGTAGCGCAGGGTTCCCTCGTGGCCGTCGAGTCCCGCGCGCGGGGCGAGGGCTTGGCGGGCGTTACCCCAAGGCCGGGTAGTTAGGGTTTTCGCAGGTCACGCAAGGGGAGTTGGCGAGTTTCCGACGTAGAGCAACGGAGCTCGTTGGTACAGGCAGTCG